>CAYURV010000099.1:0-4601 GCA_964447115.1 uncultured Candidatus Bathyarchaeia archaeon | reverse complement strand
GATACCAAACAAGGAGGACATAATCGCGGTTAAAGGCGAGACCGTCACCAAGGCTATCATAAAGGGGAAAAAGTACAAGGGCGCGATCGTTGTTGAGCCAGTCCCAGGGATACACTTTAACGTTGCTGTTATGGACTTCCAGAGCCTATATCCATCAATAATAAAAGTCTTCAATCTTGGTTACCAGTCGATCCTCTGCCCCCACAAAGAATGTAGGGACAACAAGGTTCCGGACACTCCCCACTGGATCTGTAAGAAGCAGAGAGCCCTGGAAAGCGCGCTGATAGGTTCGCTTAGAGACCTGAGAGTCATCTGGTACAAGCCTAAGGCTAAGGATCGAAACCTTCCAAAGGAGATGCGGAACTGGTACGACGTCATCCAGAGCGCTTTGAAGGTTATCCTTAACGCATCCTACGGTGTTTTCGGAGCAGAAACCTTCGACCTTTACTGTCCTCCGGTAGCTGAGGCTACTGCAGCTATTGGTAGAAACGTTATAACGCAGACGATTGATAAAGCCTCCAAGTTGGGCATCGAGGTGATATACGGCGACACAGATAGCCTCTTCTTAAAGAATCCAGCTCGGGACAAGATTGAGGCATTGGTCGAGTGGTCTAAAGACACCCTTGGAATGGAGTTGGAGATGGATAAGCTCTACCGCTATGCTGTTTTAAGCTCTCGGAAGAAGAACTACCTCGGGATACTGGACGACGGAAAAGTCGATGTTAAAGGATTGACGGGAAAGAAGAGACACATCCCGCTACTGATAAAGAGGTCCTTCGACAGGATGGAGGAACGGTTAAGCCAGGTGAAATCCCCAGCTGAATTCGAAAAGGCTAAGAAAGATGTCCGAGGCATCATCCAAGAGTGCTACTCAAAACTGAAGCGGCGTGAATGGGATGACATGAACGACCTTGCCTTCGAGGTTGTGTTGGGTAAGATCCCTAAGGATTACGATAAGACAACTCCGCAACACGTTAAAGCCGCATCCTTCCTCGAGGAGAGAGGGAGAGAGATCAAAGCCGGGGACACCATTAGATTCGTGAAGGTTATCAAGGCGCCCCACGTTAAACCCGTTGAACTGACAACGAAGAATGAAGTTGACATCGACAAGTATGTAGACTATCTCCGTTCAACCTTCGACCAGGTTCTCGATGCTTTAGGCTTAGAATTCGACGAGATAATAGGCTTAACTAGACTTGAACAATTCATGTCATTTGAATAATCTTCCTTATTTTATTCAAGGACTTTTAATCCTCTAGACTTAAACATCATTAGAATGTTGGGTCTTCTTAGGATGCTTACGAGAAGATAACCTATAGCAGCTATTGCAATAAGGCTACTAACAGTGATGCTTATCATCATCGCTAACCATGCAGGCAACGCGAACCCGAAGATTCCGGGTGGAGGAATGAAGATCCACAAGTAGCCGCCTACGATGATGCCGATCGTAAATGAGCCTAGAACGCAGGAGGTTAGTCTTCGTCTTCTAAGAACGAAGATTAACGAAGTCGCGATGAAGTTCGCAGCCGGACCAAACGTTATGTCAAAGGGGTTCACCATGCCAAACACGATAACTCCACCCACAATATTGCCGACAAGACAACCGACTGTGACTCCGGCTATGATGGGCCAACCAAACAACGCAGCTAGCGGCAGGAGGCAGTCTGCTATACGTAGCTGAACTGGACCGAAAGAAATAGGCGCCAAGACAACTGATAGAACTGCATACAAGCTTGCAGAGACCGTTGTCAGGCTGATGTCCTTTGCATCCATTCTCTTCACCTCCAACGCCGGGGTTTGTAAGGCGGAACGGGTGGAGGCGTCCCCACTCACCCGCCAAATCTCTGTTATGATCTTACCAAGTTATTAAACTTTCAGCCCCCTAAACATGTCTAGGCAGTTCCGCAAACTACACACTGACCACAACTCAACGGCTTCTCATCGCTGCCCTTGATATCCCATGGTTCGAAATGGACAGGAAGGAAAGAAATAATCGTAGCCACGAGTTCACATTAAGAAAAATGAGAAAATCTTGGGCTTATAAGGGAAGAATATGTTAAGTTCGCACGAGTTTATATAAGTTCGATGAACCGCCCGATGTTCTTTGAGATGGCTTTCTCGTAGACGATCTTAGCGGTTACAGCATCCTGTGCAGCTAGTCCGGTAGAATCAAAAACTGTTATCTCGTCACGAGAGGCTCTTCCCGCTTTTAGTCCAGCCACGATTTCACCTAAGTCTCCCCAGATGTCCTCCTTTTTGATGAGGCCTTTTGTCAAGGGTACGTTTATCTCTCCGCTGTGAGATGCTTGTTCCCAGTCGTCTACTACGATTTTTGCTCCTTTCAGTACAGCGGGGTCGATCTCCTCCTTTCCAGGAGCATCAGCCCCGATGCAGTTGAAGTGTGTGCCTTTGGAGATCCATTCATTCATGACTATGGGATTCCTCGAGGGGGTTGATGTAACCACGATGTCACATTCTTCAACAGCTTCTTTCACACTCTCTAGAGGACGAATCCGATTTACCTCTTTTCTATATAACTCTCTCATTTTGGATACGAATCTGTTCCTCGTCTCTCTGGTTCGACTCCAAACCCTCACTTCATCAAGTTCTTTGTAAAGCGAGATTAACGCCGCCAGTTGAGTTCTAGCTTGGGTGCCAGCTCCGACCAGTCCAATCACTTTGGAGTCTTTTCTAGCTAGATATTTTACCGCTATCCCTCCGGCTGCGCCCGTTCTCAAGGCAGTTATGTAGGAGCCGCCCATCACTGCTAAAGGTGCACCGTTCTTTGGGTCTATGAGTATGATTGTTGCCATGACAGTCGGTAAGCCGTACGAAGACAGATTGTTCGGGTGAGAGTTCACGACCTTTACAGCTGAGACATCAATTCTCTCAAGATAAGAGGGCATAACCCTGAGGTCGCCGTCGTACTTCTCAAAGAAGAGATATGGCTTGGGCGGCATCTGCACGTAGCCTAAGCCTTTCTCCCTGAAGGCTTCTTCCACAGCCTCCATTACTTCTCCAATCGACAGAAGAGGCTTTATCTCTTCGTCCGTCAAGAGCAGAGTTTTCAATGAGCACCCCTCTACCAGACTTGTACCCCCTGGCTTGGGTCTCTAACAATCTTGTTGAACTCTTCGATGAGCCTTCTTGTAACCGAACCCATCTTGCCGCTGCCTATCGTCCTCTTATTCACTTCCGTTATAGGCATAATCTCTGCTGCTGTACCTGATAAGAAAGCTTCATCAGCCCAGTATAGCTCAACCGGTGTTACATCCCTCTCGGTAACAGTGTAGCCGAGCTTCTTTGCTAGTCTTTTGACGACTTCCCTCGTAATACCTGGTAACGCCCCAGGCGATGAAGGCGGTGTTATGATTTCTCCGTCCTTTACGATGAAGATGTTCTCGCCTGTTGCTTCGCAGATGAAGCCTCTGCCGTCTAGAATAAGGGCTTCGTCTGCTCCAGCATTGCTGGCCTCGATCTTTGAGAGTATGCTGTTCAAGTAGTTCAACGACTTTATCTCGTGGGTTGTGGCGTCCACGGCATCCCTCCTCACCCAGGAAATTACCATGCTCAAGCCTTTCTCCCTTTTTTCTGTGCTGTACAGCTGTAGCCTCGGCTCCGTTATGACGATGATCGATGGCTTGGGGCACTTCCTAGGGTCTAATCCGAGATCTCCTAGGCCTCTCGTAACTATCAGGCGGATATAGGCGTCCTTCAGGTTGTTCCTTTTAATGGTCTCCAGAACCGCTTTAATCATCTCTTCTTTTGAGAATGGAATATTTAGCATGATTGCTTTTGCAGATCTGTAGAGTCTGTCTATGTGTTCCTTGAGCTGGAAGACAATGTCGCCGTAGGATCGGATGCCCTCGAAGACACCGTCACCATACAGTAGACCGTGGTCATAGACTGAGATCTTCGCCGCAGACTTGGGATAGTATTCACCATCTATGTATACGAAAAGTTCCTTGCTTGACATGTTTTTCCTCTCCGTTTTTATGGATGTAAACTTTTCTGTTCTAATCGAATATATATCTGTCTATTCCTAGAGGCATTTTCTAGGTTGATTGCAGACAATTTGATAAGATTTGCCAAAGAGTTCAAGGAGAGGCGGATCCTTTCACGAGTGGATCATCACTGATCTTATTTCAAGATAGTTCTTGATCTGGATCATTGGCTTTGCTTTGCAGATGTGTACTTCCAGAGTCTTAGTGATATCCCCTGCAAACTCCCCTCTTTTTTCTGTTTTAACCTGTATCTGGACCTCTTTCATGCCCAATTTCTGTTGGTTTGACGGATCGTAAACGGAAGTTCAAATCTCTCCCGGGCTACCTTTATACCGTGGACAGGTCGAGGTCTAGATTATCGGTTTTCCTGTCTCGTTATGGAGTGTAAATGCTTAGCATTCATTTTTCAATGATTTGGAATGGTGGGGTAATGGGTCATTTTGTTCTAATTAAGCGAACCGAGTTTAGAACAACTAACAAAGCGTTGCCTTCGTGAATGCCCGATGCTAAGATCGGGCTTACTGTTCCAATCGTTGAAAGAGCTATGCCAAGAATATTAATTGCAAGTGCAAACAGAATGTTCTGTTTTATAACGCT
>CAYURV010000098.1:1693-4639 GCA_964447115.1 uncultured Candidatus Bathyarchaeia archaeon | reverse complement strand
GCAGAAAACTTGACCACTTCTTGATGTATCTCTTCCAGTATGGCTTCCCTTGTCTTCTCTATCATGTTGGAAACCTTTGGGGTGATCAGCACAGGTTTATAGGGAAACCGGTCCTTAACGAGCGGGTGTCCTGTCTCTATTGCGTAGATTAGGGCAAGATGATCCCTTATCTCTCGTGCCCCTTTTTCGATGTCCATGGCGCCAAGAGCCAGCTTCATTTGGCTCTTCGTGATCTCGATGAATCTTTCTTTGGTCAGCCTGTGTAATCGGCAGAGCATTCTATCTTCTATAGCGTTGAAGTTAGGGTCTTGGATTGTGATAGCGTAACCTCTGTCGTGAACCGAAACATTGTAGTTGACAGAGAAGAACGACGTGAAACGGTATGGTCCTACGACCTCAGTATGCGTCTCATACTTTATCTCACCTTGCTCCATAGCTAACTTAAGCGGCTCAACCATGCCCTTATACCTAAAAAAGTCGTTAAATTCCGGCACGATGAAGTTGAAGACCTTTCCAGCGTAGGCCTCACCAATCCTTATAAAGCGCGCGGGAGTTATGCCTCCACAATAACGGTTTCTACCAGGTATGCCGTGAGCACCAATCTTGGCATCCGGCTTTCCCAGTATCATGTCTCTTGTCGAGAAACTCTTTCCGGTACCAGGGTCTCCGAACAGTGCCAGAGACCATCCTGTTCTCTTACCGGTCTTCCCATGCTCATGGACAACCTCGACGTCCGCCAGTCCGTACTGCTGGGTTATACTGAGGAGGCTGTCGAAATATAGAACAGACCCGAAAAGTTCCTGAAGGTAACTTGCTAAGCAACCTATGTCGAATTGCTTTCCGAATCTGATTATTCGTTCAAGCTCATACTTAAGCAGACCGACCAAGTGCTCGTTTAACTCATTGTCCATCTTTTCGACCTGTCTCTTCTCCTCGACCACGTAATCAACAGGCTCGACTTCCTTGCGAAGAGCAGCCTCAGGCACCCCAACCGGATGAATTCTGATAGGCTTCCTCTTCATTCCTAATGCAACCTCAACTATCGGAAGGGTTTCTTCCATAATTCCCCATTCCTGATACCTGTCTCCCTTGTAAAAGGCGACTATGATCTTCGACCTCTCAAGTTCATCCAGAATTTTATCAAGGTTAGCCATCTTAACCATTCTCCTCAACTGTTCAACATCAGCTGAGCCGCCGTTTTTCACCAAGGCTGTGAGGACTGAGGTGCTTTCTTGGCCGAACCTGAGCTTAGCTTTTTGAATTCCGGTCTGCGCATTCTCCCAGAAACCTTCAAGCAAGAGCCTTCCATCTTCCAGCATGTAGAATCTTCCTCTAAAGACCGTCCATTGTCGTGGCGCGTGTTCTTTGAAGACTCGTTTTAGGGTCTCATCGTCAATCTGGGAGGCGATCTCGAGCGCTGCCTCGTCCTCATTATCCACTTCCCAACCGCTTGTGAATCTCTGAAAATAAGGGACTTCATACTCTTTACCGATGCGGAACAAGTCCATCCTAGAATAGGCCCGTCTGAGGAGCTTTCCGCGTTCAGCTTCTTTCTCGTTGCCTTTCAACTCTAACGACCTCGGACTCCCTTAGTACCTACTAATGACAACTAAGCAAAGTCTAACTAGTCAAGAGTAGGACGGAAGATGCTTTAAACCTAACGGGACATAAATCGTCTCTCATACATAAATGTTAAGGATGCTCTCCTTCTCTTTGGCGTTCAACCAACCTTCAGCCTCAAGTCCGCTTAGCCCTACAGTAACCTCATCCCTGAAGTTCTGGAGTTCTAAAAAGTTTCTAGACTTGCAAATCTTCGAGATATCTTCTCTTAGGGTTGGATCTGATTCTAGATCCTTCCTGAAGACCTCGAAGATCCCATCATTAAGCTCTGGATATCTTGAATTTAGGAGGAGCTGAATTCGTGATTCTAAACTAAAGGACAGTATTGCTTTTTTGATCCTCTGGACTATTCCATCATAGCTCGCAGCTGTAACCGGAGGATATACCTCAATTCTTGTCTTGTCATGTGATTTGTACTGAACGATATAGAAAGGTATCCCAATTAACACTGTCCTATCTACTGCGAAAGGCATGGCTTTAGCCTCAAGCATCCTTATATGGTTGGCCTTCTCTACTGCGAGTTGCCTTATCTGAGCCTCAATGGCGGACGAAGCGTCCTCGATCTCTCTCAAGATTTCTTGTTTTCCGGATACCTCAAGTTTTCTCGACTGTTCGAGGATTTCCAATTTGTCCATCTCCTTCGCAGCCATACCGAAGTACTTCTTTTCTACACTCCTAATCGTTTCATCCCCTTCTATGCGAAGCTGCATCTTCAACTCACCCAATCTGCTTATTCTGTTGGAAAGATCATCTACTTTCTGTTTGTATGACTCGATTCTCCTGTCTATGCGGGTTGTGCTTCTTTTCGGGTATTTTCGCTTCTGGTTCTTCCGTCTTTTTTGCTGCGTATTCATTTGACGCTTCAGTTCTTCGATCCTATGCCCAAGTCTGCCCTCTTCCTTTAAGATCTCCTTCAGCCTTTTCTCCTGACGCAGCGCAGCTTTCCCAAGCTCTTTCTCTTTTTCCCTCATCAGATGCTTGACCCTCTTCTCCACAGGTTTTCTCATTCTAGAAATTCTTTCCTCATAGCCCTCGGTTATCTGCTCGATCTCGACTAAGATCCTTTGTCTATGATCTTCCAACTCCTCTTCTAAGGCTTCAATGGCATACTCCAACGCGCGCAGCTCACTCTGCAATCTTCGCCATTCACCTGTCAGACTCTCTGCCCTTTTTCCGGCTTCTTCCTTAGGGAATTTGGGCTGAACAAGAAACACATCATCACCAGATATTCCCTTTGATTTTTCTGCCTGGCCAATAAGACCTAGAAGAGACTTAAGAACAGAACTTTCCCCTACCAAGGCGCCCATAACCTTTTCTTCCGTGGAG
>CAYURV010000098.1:0-1593 GCA_964447115.1 uncultured Candidatus Bathyarchaeia archaeon | reverse complement strand
CCCCTCCCAGAATCCCGGGTTTTTTCCTCTTTGCCTCTGAGAGACATAGTATCGCGGCTTTCTCCATCTCGCTGGTGAAAGTCCTCTGCCGCCCAGGTTCTTCAACTATATAAGGCACAACGAATATTGGGACAAACGTTGACATTACATTCTTTCAGTTGTCAAGCAAGCCTTTAAGTTTTTCCGGAATTCCTACCAGATGTTTTGACACATTTATGGGCTTTTACCTGTACAGAAAACCAAGCATTTCCTCGACCTTATTAATATCTAACTTCTCATAAGCCTCGGTGCTTCCGACGTCGTACCAGAAAGCGTCAGTAATGTACCCATAAACATTTTTTTCGGTTTTCATAATGTATGGAATAACGTCTCCCATCAAGTCTAACTCTTTTCTTCCACTCATCAGATGCTCAATGTCTCTTATGGCTTCAGCATCGAGCGCCACGATAGCGATGCTTACGGGTTTTTCGAGCTTAGGTTTCTCTCTAAAACTTCTAATCCTCCCTTCTCTGTCAACATCTGCAACCCCAACTCTGACAGTGAAACCCTTTGCCAAAGCAACAGTAGCCTTGGCGTTCTTTTCACCGTGATACCTCAGGAAATCTTGAAGATTCATGTTCGTGAGGATGTCTCCGTAGTAGATCAAAAGAGTCTCATTCTTGTCTATGGCTTTCTTTTTGTAGGCGTTAAGAACCGATCCCGCTGTCCCTCTCATTTCAGGATCGTCATAAACATAGGTAATACTAACGTCTAATCTCGAACCGTCCTCAAAATAATTTACGATTTGCTCAGCCTTGTAGCCGACCAGAAGAGCCAAATCTATAATACCATGAAATCTCAGGAGGCGAATTACATATTCTAGTAGCGGTTTCTGGCTTCGACCCACAGGGATCATTGTCTTTTGAAAATAGTAGGAGATAGGTCGAAGCCTTTTACCCTCGCCCCCGCAGAGCACAACTCCCTTAACTCCTTTCATCAAGAAACCTCTGAATGGCTATCACGTGTCTCAGAGAAAATGACGTCTGTACCCGACTTACTGGGTCTTCTCTTCGGCTTGGGTCTCTTTCTTCTCAGCTACCTCGGGTTTCGCTTCGGCTTCTTTCTCCTCCGCTGTTTCCGCTTCTATCTCCTTCTCCAGTTCTTCGATCGGTTTCGGCGGCGGAGTCGTAGCCATTGTCCATCCAATCCAAGCCCCAATCGCTAGTATACCGCCTACAGCCACGAAACCAGTCAATTTAAGCACAAACAATGCCGCCTCGATCCCTAAGCCTCCGAAGACCAGCCAGCCATAAACAAGTATTCCAATAATGCATATGGCAAGAATCAACGCGCCTATGGTCTGATCTTTACTTGCCAAGTTGTATCACCACAACAAAGCAAATCTAAATTCTCAAGTCTTTATAAACTTTGTTATGATATAAGAAGTAGGATTCTTTCTGAATTGACTTATTCAGATGACCATGTCCAACTGCGGCTAGATACAATTCCATAAAGGCAGATACATATATGGGCTTGGCGGACACCATCGGTCCACAGCTTTGGTTTCTTAGGAGGTGATCCGGCCGCAGGTTCCCCTACGGCCACCTTGTTACG
>CAYURV010000097.1:0-4649 GCA_964447115.1 uncultured Candidatus Bathyarchaeia archaeon | reverse complement strand
AAAACCTTTGGCATCTCAAATCCAAGCTTTAAAGGCTTTCTTCTCATCTGGAGAAACATGTAGGATGAAAGGGTGATCGCGCTCAGACTTAGAACAACTGTCATGAAGTCTGGAGAACCCGTTCTCCTGTAGGTTTCGACCGCCTGGTAGAGCGAGATGAACGACAGAACTAACAACACAGATATGACTGCGATTAAGAAGAACGGAATTCTTTTTTCTGGTGGTGGAGTTTTCTCCATGGTCGTACCCTACTGGGCGATTCCCATCGTGTTTCCTATGCCAGCGATTATTATATGGTCACCTTCCTTGGTGGTTTCCCGAACTATTCTTCTGATCCTTTCCAAGACATCTTCCACACTGTTGAGGACCTCTTTTCTCATAGTAGATACAATATCGCCTATGCTTTCCTTTATGAGAATGGCGTTGATTGGAACCTTGTATTTTGTAGCTATCTCCTCAACCTTGTATTTGTCTACGCCTGGCCCTCCTATAGCTACGCCAGTTCCTTCTATAACTTCTCCCGCCTTCTCTCCTTCCAGTTTCTGAGCCGCGTCGATGACTATTATCCTCTCAATCTTCCCCTCCTTTTCTTCAAGTATCTGCCTAATGGCCTCTCCAGGTTTGCCTACGTTTCCCCCAGGCCCTTTAGCTTTCAGGACGTAAGCCATACGGCCCTCTATAGGAACCTCACCTACAACAACATCCTGAGATACCATGCGTTCCTCCCTACCATACATAAGCCTAGCAGCAACCAAAGCACCAACACCGTCGCCTATTGGTTGCCCAAGCGTAAAGGCTCTTAAGGCACTGGCGAAAGCCTCTGACTCCTTCATAACTTGGGGCAGAATCATCTGAAGCTGCAGGATTATGTAGAAGCTTGAGGTCTTCTTACCCATCAGATAGAGATGTCTCACAAACTTGTAGGTGTGGTTCAAGTCAAGCGCAACCTCAAGAACGTTTGCTAAATTGTTTATCTGAGTCTCGTCAGCTCCTGGAACCATGAGCCTAACTTCATCCTTGAACCTGAAATCTCGAACATCTATGATGTGCTCCAGCCTCCTGATTATACCGGAGGGATCTAGGTCAACGGGAGGTATGTCAATATATTCCAGGATCCTATCGACCCTCACGGTCGGGTCGTCTGTCAGTTTACCTATCTCCTTTATGCTCGAGATCGCAATGGATCGACCCTGGTCTCTGATAAGCTTTAATCTGAAAAGGTAGCCCTCGATTTCCCTAAGCATAATCTTTACTTGAAGGCGTTGACCGTAGAACATGTAAAGCAAGAAGAACCCAAGCCATGTTATCTGAACAAGAAAACCAGTTAGGTCGCCTTGTTGACCTAAGACTTGTTCAACAGAGGAAGGTAATGAACTCATCTATGTGATGCCACCTTCAGAAAAATAAATAGACTTGGTTAATAAATGTTCAGTAGAAAAACTGCAATATCTCGCCACTATACTGATGCTTCTGTTTTGGAGGTAACCATACCATCGATGTCCATTCTTTAGAGACAAAAACGCTTTCTTCCCTTTTTCTGTATATGGCGTGAAGAAAGCTGACTCGGAAACTGTACGAAATGCTTAAATGTCCTTCTGGACTCACGAAAGCTTGAGGAACAGCATGCGGCTAAGGATCGTCTACTTGGGGCTAGTAAGAAGCAAGGTTGGGAAGAAAGAAGAGGAATACGAGATAGAAGATGGTTCTTCACTCTTGAACCTCCTGCAGAGTCTGGCTCAAACCTATGGGAAGAGCCTGAAAGACCTCTTGAATGCCGATGAGAACCGACTTGACCCAACGTTCATCTCAACGGTGAACGGAATCCTCAAGGATTCAAGTCATGGAAGTAAGGTTATACTAAGCGACGGTGATACTGTAGCCCTTATGACTCTGATAAGCGGAGGTTAAACTCTTCTAGGACTCAAAAAAGTATTCGTAGCTGTGTAGCATGGTCTCGTATATGGTTAAGGGTTTTGTGCGGAGACCTCCTCAATCGTTCTGTTGAGGGTCACTTCAGCTATGTTTTGGCTGTATTCTACTATGCGTCTTGACGTGTCAAGTATGAGGCTGAGTATCGAAGAGATGTTTGGATCCATTTTTTTGCTGGATATCAAGACGATCAGGTCGTTCTCCCTCTTCGCAATCGACTCTACTTCAAAGATTATTCTATCTGCTTGTTCATAATCCCTTTTGAACATGGCCTTTAAAGAATCCTCAAGCAATTTGTGCGCCAACGAATTATAGTCCAATATTTGGGAATACACCTCTTCGTCAACAGCTTCTTTCAGGAAAAGCGTTTGGTTTCTGATCATTTCTTTGAACGTTGTTACTTTGCGGACAATGTTCCTTGCGTTATCAGCGATGTTTTTCAAGTCGTTTGCCACGATGCGGTAACCTAGGAATTCCTTGGGCGTTTTAAACCCTAACTCCTTGAACAGATTGCGCTCCATACCATATTTGAGCTGACGGACTGCGTAGAGGTTCAGCCGGTTTACGTCGTTCGCTACCTCGATCACTTCCGGGATCAAGCCTTCATTTTTGTTGCTCAGAGTGGACACCGCGTCTTTGTTTGCTGAAAGTGCCAAGACGGCCATCCTTCTTATGGCTTTCTCTACGGGAAACTCTGGGTGGTTGATCAAAATCTGGATAGTGAGCTCATTGGGTTTTTCGTCTATAATCTCTGAACCGAGGAGTACGTTTTTGACTAGGTCGTTTATGGCGCCTCTAAATCTCGGTGCAACCCCACCTTGTACGTAACGAACGTGAATAAGGTCCGCATTCACGACGTATAAAGAGGTTATTCTACGGCACACCGACTTGGGATCATCCTTGGGCTCCACAAGTACGCGGTATTCCTTCAATGTAGGTTTCTCAGATTCCTTTCTCCCCTCAAGTATCTTCCGTGGAGTTAGAATTAAGGAAGAATCATTCTGCACTTTGAATGCTATCTGGCTTCCTCTTTCTACTCCGACTTCCTGCACCCAATCCTTCGGTAAGGATATTATATATGACCCTCTTCCCGTAAGCTGAGCTCTTCTATATCCGACATCTTTCTCCATATATAGCCGCCCAATTCGCATATTTCATATAGTCTATATATTTAATTTCCATGCATATAAATGATTTTCGCCAGAGTTATATAAAACGCATCTCTACGAATGAGCTTCGCAAGCAGAAAAAAGGTGAAAGAAACTTGTCCGTGAAGTATTGTAGAGATTGTGTAAACTTTGAGGAGCGAAGAGACATAGACGGCGTCGCCTTGTGCGCTATGGACGTAGGACCTCACGTATCGTGCGAGGATTTTGAGCCTCGTGATGAGGGGTTGAATACAGACAGATACTACAACAAGTTCTGCGTCGAGTGTGTCAACTTTGATGATGTTGACGGGACTCCCTTATGCGCGAAGAACCACACCCCCGAAGTCGCTTGCGAGCAATTCAGGAACAGGTATGAAAAACTAAAATCGACCAGACAAAACAATCACATGAAGACCGCACTTTTGATACACGCCGCTAATAGACACTCCAATCCAGAACCCATACCGTCCTTTCTCGTAGAAATAGCACAGAAGATCAAATGGTAAGCAGATGTAGTTCGCCGTTTTCAGTCCGACATAGACCTTCTTATGTGACCTTGATGGAAGAGGTAAGAAAAGTCAATAATCCCTACGACGATAATAAGGTTATCGACTATTGTTCTCCATTCGGAATGATGAATGTTAGAGGGGAAATGTTCTATTCTAGATACCCAGTCCGAGCCATAACCAATATGCATGAGAGGACGAACAGCCTTGGCGGCGGCTTTGCTATTTATGGCATCTATCCAGAATATAGCGACGTATATGTTCTACACATTATGTATCCGGACAAGACGGCTAAGAGAAAGACTCAGAAGTATCTATATGAGAATTTAAGAGTTTTACTGCAAGAGGAGATACCTACCAGAGGAACTAAGGTATGGAACCCTCCGCCGTTCTGGAGATATTTGGATGCGCTTTCTAACAGATGATTCGCTATCATAGGTTTGTCTCCGCTGCGAACGACCGATGCATAAGACACCAAGCGAACGTGACAACTACGTGTCTTCTATCACCTTCAAATCAACCACCAAAAGCTTTAAAAAACAGTTATGAAAATGGAAAGGGGGTTTGTCTTAAGTTATGGATTCAGAATTATGGAGTGATACAGTATGCCGGAAAGAGTATTACCGAACTCTGCCTATCTGAACAGTAAGTCGACAACTGGGACGAACACGCGTGTAAGAGACGTCAGTTCCATAAGTGGTATGTGTCCTTTGTGTATCCGCGACTGCCCTTTCATATGCGAGATAAGTCTCTCAGCGTTTAGAGGAAGAGAAGCTCTCTATCCAGAACCCGTCCAATATGGGATCAGCACAGCGGGCGCACTTAAAGACTTCGGGCTCGACTGGTCTAATTTCAACATACAATCAGGCCTCTTCGAAGTTCAAGGGATCAAAGGGGATCCGGACGTTGCTTTCTTTGAAAACGTGCAAACCAATACTAAAATCGGAGGAATCCCACTGAAGATTCCTGTCTTTACAGGGGCCTTTGGTTCAACAGATGTTGCTAGACTGAATTGGCCAGGTCTGGCAATAGGG
The DNA here is from genome assembly GCA_964447115.1 of uncultured Candidatus Bathyarchaeia archaeon. Lineage (GTDB taxonomy): Archaea > Thermoproteota > Bathyarchaeia > Bathyarchaeales > DTEX01 > CAYRBK01. Next base: position 32 of record CAYURV010000097.1, on the reverse strand, counting down.
GCTGCCTTGTCTGGGGTTGGCATAATAGTCGG
>CAYURV010000096.1:0-4654 GCA_964447115.1 uncultured Candidatus Bathyarchaeia archaeon | reverse complement strand
AATTCTGCTTCCTCAGAAGATTCCATATTACTACTGGTGGCCAACGACGGTCGTTAAGGTATATAATGTCACAGATAGGGAAAGCCCCTCCTTGACAAGGAATGTCTCTTCTGATGGTGGTTACTTCTCCTCGAGGATGATCGGAGATTACGTCTATGTCGTCGTCACCAAGCCCGCCTATGTTCAGGAAGGAGAGGTAACCCTTCCAGTCATAGTAAAAGATCGCCAAGTTGAGGAGGTTTCAGCCACAAGCATCTACTACGCCAACGCCTCAGACTACTACTACAGTTTTACAACGATACTCGCCATTAACGTTCAGGACGACAGCGTGGAGCCAGCTCATGAAACTTTCCTCATTGGAGCTAGCGGAGGCATATACGTGTCCCAAAGCAACATCTACCTAGCCATCCCAAGGTATGATCCTGAAAGAGGCTTTGAAAAAACAGAGATCCACCGGATCCGTATACAAGGCAATAGCATAAAGTCTGAAGCGAGCGGCGAGGTCCCCGGCTACATCTTAAATCAATTCTCCATGGATGAATACGGGGAGAACTTCAGGATAGCAACCACGATAGGTCAAGTTGGAATAATGCCTGATCAGTCGACATCAAACAACAATATCTATGTCCTCGATATGAACCTGACCATCGTCGGAAAACTAGAGAACCTGGCACCCGGCGAGAGAATATACTCGGCTCGGTTCATGGGCACACGATGCTACTTGGTCACATTCAAAAAGATCGATCCACTGTTCGTGATAGGCCTCGAAGATCCAGCCAACCCCGTGGTCCTGGGCAAACTCAAGATTCCCGGCTACTCCGATTACCTGCACCCCTACAACGAGAATCTCATGATCGGCATTGGCAAGGAAACCGTTGAGGCTGAAGAGGGAGACTTTGCATGGTACCAAGGCGTCAAGATTTCACTGTTCGACGTGACCGATGTCGAGAACCCCCGCGAGATAGCGAAATATGAGATAGGTGACAGAGGAACAGACTCTCCAGTTCTGTGGGACCACAAGGCATTTCTGTTCGATAGGGACAGGAACCTCCTCGCGTTCCCCGTCTTGGTCGCAGAGATAAACGAAAACCAATATCCGGAGGGAGTCCCACCGTTCGCCTACGGGGATTTCGTCTGGCAAGGTGTTTACGTCTTCAACATAACAGAAAGTAGCTTAACCTTGCGCGGTACGGTCACCCACATAGAGAATACGGAAGAATTCCTAAAGAGCGGGTACTATTTCTACTCAGACTATGACGTCCAAAGAGCCCTTTACATAGACGACCTTCTGTATACAGTCTCAAACAAGATGATCAGAATAAACAATCTCGCAGACCTTCAGCAAGTCAACGAAGTGCGTCTTCCCTAAAAACACCATTCTTTTTTTAGAGGTCATCCCTTAGCTTAAGCAATCTAGCTATATTGGCATCCGGATCTGTTCTAAGCACGATCTTGCCCATACTGGACGTAAAGAGAGTAGTCACTCCAGGACCGTGCCCCGAAGTCACGCAGTCACTATGCACAATTATGCCAACCGACATAGCTCCCTTCCTATAAATCCTCCCGAATGAGTGGTCCGCATCCTCGATTGCCACTAAGTCGCCGAGTCTCTGGTCTTCCAAACCATATTTGGCTTTAACGCTTTCATCAAAAAGTTGAACATCATAGTCACCTGAGTAGGTTTGGTTTGCACCCAATCCAGATCCCATAATTTCTGCCGGCACAACATGTGTCACAGGAACCTCCAGCTTGTCGCCTATCGGTCTTGGATTCAGGGTTTCTAGAAACTTGGGGTCCATGTTCATGACCTTGACCTCTGGAAAGTCGAGGAGCTTCAGTCCCACGCCGAAGGCTTTAACCAGTATCTTGTCACCGATCAATAGTTTTTCCATAGTCTCCACAGCAAAATCGACTAGAACGTGCTCTATTCCCCCATGCTTACCTGTAACGAAACCTCTGGATCCTTTAGCATCTCCAGAAACAACAACTGCCTCGTTTCCGACGCATGCAAGGATATTTAAGGCCATGTTTGCATCTTCGCCTTCTTTGTTCTTCATGCTGACCCCGGGTTCGACATGATCGGCTTCCCATCCAGACGCAGGGTCTCCAACACGCACGTTATAGGTTATTCCCCCAACACCAGGCAGGACTACGGGTTTTCCATCCGCTGAGATCCTGTAGGGTGATTTCCAGAAAACGGGGCTTGAGACTTCTCCAACTACTGAAATCCTGACCAACTTATCAACATTTAATCTCAACATCTAGGCTCGCTTCCCTCCTTTCTTTATCATAATGCCAATTATGGACATTATCTTATTGACTATTGCTTCCGGCGGCGTTATCAGGGCGTTACAGTGGACATCCTTTAGGACGCCCTTTCTCGAATAATAATCTATCAGTGGCTCGGTCTTTTCCCGGTAGACATTTAGGCGTTCTTGTATGACCTCCGGTTTGTCGTCTTGCCTCTGGTAAAGCTCTCCGCCGCAGATATCGCACACGCCTTCTTCTTTCGGCTTCAATGTCAGAAGGTTGTAGATGGCTCCACACTTCTTGCAGACAACCCTGTTCGATAGGCGTGTGATTATAACATTGTCTGGAACATTCAAGTTCAGGGTGAGGTCGATCTTTGAAATCTTCTCTAAGGCTTCAGCCTGCTGTATCGTTCTGGGAAAGCCGTCGAGTATATAGCCTTTCTTAGCATCAGGTTTCTTCAGCCTGTCAGCAAGGAGCTGTATGATGATCTGGTCTGGAACCAGTTCGCCCCTGTCGCTATATTCCCTAATTTTCTTTCCATGCACCGTTTGGGCCTTAATCTCTTCGCGGACCATGTCGCCGGTAGATATGTGTGGAACCCCAAGGATGACCGTTAGCCTTGAGGCATAGGTTCCTTTCCCGGAGCCGGGCGGACCCAATATGACTATTTTCACGGAAGATCACCTAGCCATTCTCGTATGACCTTTGTTCAGTTCATAGTCTATCCGGAATCCTTAACAAACTGCTGCTTGGCTCCCAGTTTATGATCTGGTTCAGGATATTATGTGTTTTCCTTTTACTGGAAGTAGCATAAGAAGGAGAACGCTTACGAACGATAGGCAAATGGCAAAGGGAAAAAGCGCATATATCTCGTATGATTCGATAATTTTAGCAGCGATCACAGGTGACACTGCACCCATCAAGCTGAAGGGAAGCATAAACACAGTATACGCAAGCCCGCGCCTCTCTCTTGCTGAGAAGTCCGCCACTAAGGATGTAGACGGTCCCATTGTGCTACCGCCAAAAAAGCCGCCTGCAAGATAGAAAATGACCAACACCCAAAGAGACCCCAGATATATGCCCGCATTGATTGCCAATCCGCTTAGGTACGCAATGATCATCCATTTTTTGCTGCTAACCATTTCCGCAAGGTAGCCGCCGCTCAGCGAACCCAAGACTGCTATGAGTAGACTGAACCCATAGAGCAAACTTGCCGTAGACTCGGTGAGTCCTCTGATTGAGACTAGGTATTTTGTCATGAAAGTTGACACGGCTTGGCCTCCGATCCCATTTATGGTCATCGCCACGAGAAGTATCAGGTAACTTCGTGTTGAAAGGCTGGTGCGCCTATGCTCCGTTGGCCCATCCGAATTTGGCTCTTGTGCTTCTTCTTGGTTGGCTACTGTTGAGGACTTAGGGATCTTGAGTAGAGACACCAATGAAAAAAGGATTGGCAGAACCCAGATAAGGTAAGCAAAGCGCCATCCAGCTATCACCATTGAGAGCCCAAGAGTGATTGGGCCGATGGCGACACCGCTTGCTCCACCGGCTCCGTGGATTCCTAAAGCTCTGTTCCTTCGGTACTGGGGAAGAAGTTCGCTTACTATGCTTAGGGCGGGCGGATGGTAAAGGGTTGATGATAAAGATACCAGAGTCAATGGCAGCACAAGCGTAAAAAAATCCTTTGCCTGAGTCAGAGCAAGCCCGGACATTCCGGATAGAAGCAGGCTTACGGCAATCAGTTTCCTAGGGCTGATCTTGTCAGCAATCAAACCGTAGGGCAAGCTTATGGCAACTGAGAATACAAGCGGTATCGAAGCCAGCAGCCCCGACTCGAATATTGAGAGGCTGAACTCAGTCATGAAGACAGGTATAAGCGCAATATGCATGAACGTGAAGACATGGACAAATACATGTGTGACCGTGTACACCGAAAGTGTCCATAGAATCCATGGTTGTGATCTTGTCATTACCTCTGCCTTCAGTAACCTAGTTTGCAGGTTTAAAAAGGAAGACGCAAATAAACATTTAATTCTTCCTTTTCACCAAAAACGTCCCTGAATGACCTGAGGAAGATGATCAACGAATATTTTCAAGGTCAACTCTGAAGCCCAAGTACTCATCTAGATAGCCTAGGTTTTTTGTCTCTTCAAGAGCCTCAAAGCCCACTAGGCTGATCGTGCTTCTACACTTCGTGCATTGAATGGTTACCTCTTGGACTTCACCGTCCTCTTTCTCGCCGATCTCTAGAATACTGTAGGTTATGCCAGATTCGTCTTCTGGAGAGATGAGTTGTCCGCAGCTCGGGCAGAGAAACTCTCCTTCGCCTTCGATCTCTCTTAAGTCAACCTTGAACCTTGCTGCCATCTCTTGTCCTCTCTTCGACGCTTTCCACTCAAGT
>CAYURV010000095.1:0-4747 GCA_964447115.1 uncultured Candidatus Bathyarchaeia archaeon | reverse complement strand
GAGATGGCTGAAAGGCTGAAGGAGTTCCCCTCCATTGTCATAGAAAGGAAAGAATGAAGTCTCCAGATGCTGAATCCCTCACAGTCAGGACTATGCTACTATCAATCTTCAAGGGTAGGTTGGAACCTTGGTCGATATAGAAAGATTCGCGGATGAATGGGGTCCTGAAAAGATCCTTCAGGTCTACGATCCAGAAACCAAGATGCAAGGGGTCCTGGTAATCGACAACACAACATTGGGTCCAGGAAAGGGAGGGATAAGAATGACGCCAACATTGGACGTAGAAGAGATCCTTAGGCTTGCAAGGACTATGACGTGGAAGTGTGCCTTGGCGGAGCTTCCCTTTGGCGGAGCAAAATCTGGAATAAAGGCGGATCCCAATAGAATCTCGAAAGAACAGAAACTGGAGATGATTAAGGCTTTCGCTTCGGCGCTGAGACCTTTCTCTCCAAGTCAGTATATTGCAGCTCCTGACATTAATACTGGGGAAGAAGAGATGGCAGCCTACGCTCTTGCCAATGGTTCATTAAAGTCTTGCACTGGCAAGCCTGCAGAGATGTGCGTCAGACCGGGCGAAGAATGCGGCATTCCACACGAGTATGGATCCACCGGTTATGGCGTCTTTCACGTAGCTAAAATAGCAGCAGAACATGTGGGCATCAACCTGAAAAGGGCGGCAGTAGCCATAGACGGCTTCGGCAATGTCGGTTCATCCCTGGCTAAGTATTTGTATGAATTTGGCGCGAAGATTGTGGCAGTAAGTGACAGTAGAGGATGCATTTACAGCCTAAGTGGACTGGACTATGAGAGCCTAAGAAGAGTCAAAGAAGAGACACAGTCCGTTACTAATTACAGGCCCGGCCAGGTTTTGAGTCGTGAAGAGCTATTTGAGCTGCCTGTTGACATACTTGTCCCCGCCTCAATTCCAGACGTAATCAACGAGAAGAATTTTGATAGGATCCGGGCAAAGGTAATAGTAGAAGCAGCCAATATCCCCGTCAAGCCAGGTGTTGAAAAACAGCTTCATGAGAAAGGAATTCTTGTTGTTCCAGACATCATAGCAAATGCAGGCGGCGTGATCTCGTCTTACACCGAATACGTTGGTGAGAACCCTAAACGAATGTTTGAGACGGTTAAAGAGAAGATCGCAAAGAACACAGGTGTCGTCCTAAGGGAATCTCGGGAAGAAGGGGTATCTCCCAGAGAAGCTGCAATGAAGATTGCCCAGACAAGGGTCAAGGAGGCCATGGAAAAAAGGAAACCCTTAAAAACCTAGGTGATGTACGGCAACGCTTCTGCTCTGATGAGGCCGCATCTCTCACATCTTCGATACCTCTTACCTGTACGAGCTGAAAACCCTAGGTCAACCCAAAGATGCCTGCATCTCTTCTCCTGTAAAAATGCTGCCCTTCGCCTCATAGGGCAAAGCTAATCAGATCAAGCGTAACACACTTGTGAACCCGGCATCTGAATACTGTCCACATTTCCATTCTCCATATGCATAGGATAGAATGCGGCTCTGTCTTAACTGTCTATTTCAGGGAGGTAGGGCTGCAGCATAGACTCTCATATGTGGTCGAAACGTCCAAAGCAGCCTTGTCTCACTCGTAGAGATTCATAAAAGATAAACTTTAAACGCTTGATCAGTCTAAGTGATAAATAGAGCATAATGGAGAAGTTCTTGCCGATTCTCAATACGGTTCAGACTAGGTTGAGGGAAATCCTAACCAGACATGAAGGTTACATGCTGTCTTGGGATGTTGTGAGATTCGTTAGAACAGGCGAAGACTTGGTCGAATTGGCTCACGACGTCTATCCTGAGTTGATCCAGGTTGAACATAGAATATTATACCTTTCCTTGAGAGAAGCTGGGCTGGGCATCAAGAATCGGGCGGTGACAGTTCAGAAAAGGCCGTTGAAAGAAGAAGACAAAGAATACTTCAGAAGCGTCCACGAAGTCCTTGGAAACATTTGCAGAAAGATAGAGACGGGTGAGTACTACAAAGCATTGCTTGACGTAGCTGCCCAAAGAGAAAAAGAAGGCTATCTTCTGCAACCATAAAGCGTTATTAGACAGCGGAAAACACGTTACTGTTTATCTTGAGATGCAGAGAACATCTCTTCACAACGGTTAGTTTAAATTCCCGTCAAAGGATGAATTTAGAAGGGACTAAGTATGAAACTCCGTCGATACTGGGGAGAGGTAAAAGACCCGGTCTATGGTTACATCTACATCACAGAAGCTGAAAAACTGGTCATTGACTCTGTTCCATTTCAGAGGCTACGCAGAATTAAACAGTTGGCAGGAGCGGAATACGTCTATCCAGGCGCCAACCATACTAGGTTTGAACATTCCCTAGGCGTCATGTATCTGGCGGGACGTATGACAGACAATCCCCAGCTTTCCCAAGTAATGTCAGAAGAAGAGGCTCAGATGGTACGCATAGCTGCTCTGCTTCACGATGTTGGGCACGGACCTTTCTCGCACATTTTTGAACATATACTCGTCAAGTTTCTCGGAAGAACGCATGAGGACATGACATCTTGGCTGATCTTAACTTCCGAACTAAGGGATCTTCTTGATGGTCTTGGATATGACGCGAAGACTCTCAGCAGACTTGCCGTGGGCGGTCTGAACGAGCCAAATATGGCCTACAAGGACCAGATCATTAGAAGCGCGATCGATGCTGACAAACTAGACTTTGTTGTGAGAGATACGCATCATACCGGCGCCGAGTATGGGTTTGTTGATGTTTCCCGCCTTGTGGGCACCTTGGACGTATTAGACAGGAATCTGGCTGTGGACATAGGTGCCCTTTCGGCTTTGGAATCTTTTATTCTGGCCCGTATCGAATCCTTCAAGAGCATCTACTTCCACAGGGTTGGAAGGGCAGTTCAGATAATGCTTGCCATGGCCATGGAGCAGGCGAACGAAGAGCTGAGCCTCGCAGACATTAAGTCACCCCAAGAATACTTAGACCTGGACGATTATACCATGTGGACGAAGCTGAAAGGATGTCAAAAATCCAAAGATATCTTGGAAAGACTGGAAAGGCGGAAACTCATCAAATGCGCTTATGACCCACCACCCTTCTACATAAAGGACAAAATTGTGCCCAGTATCTTCAATGTAGAAGGAATAAGGACCAAAATAAGAGATCAGATCGCGGATGAGGCAGGTGTAGACTCTCAGAAGGTCATAATTGATGTGCCTACTCTGCCATCGGTGCCGTACCACCACGCGTTTCCAATGGAGCCCATGGAGATACCTGTCTTTAATAGAACACGGGATGGAAGAAAGGCACGATGCCGATTGAGCGAGGTCTCGGGAATATTCGATGTGTTGAAAGGCTTCATGAACATTCTCAGGGTCTACACAGAGGAAGAATACCTTGGAAAAGTCCAAGAGGCTTCAGAAAGGCTCTTCGGTGGCCTACCGTTCACAATGAGAATCTCGTATTAGTAACTGGCAGCTTTTGAAACGAGCCAAGAGGCGGGCGAAGACTTGGAGATCGAATTGAGGGGTCGACCAATCGTTCAAGGCTCAAGCCGAGGCAGAGCTCTAGTGTCTAAGAAGCCGCTCAGTTTTCTAGGCGGCGTCGACCCCGAGAGTGGAACTGTGGTTGAAAAGAACCACGATCTTAACAGTAAACGCATCAAAGACACGATCCTATGTTTTCCTCACGGTCACGGGTCTACAGTGGGGAGCTATGTCCTATACTCGCTTGTAAGAAAGGGCGTGGGTCCTAAGGCAATCATTAACGAGACCGCTGATCCAGTGGTTGTTGTGGGCGCGGTGATAGCGGGGATCCCCATGGTCGACAAGGTTAGCATCAGCCGTTTAGATACAGGAGACACTATCGAGGTCGACGGCGGGACGGGAATCGTAAAGGTTGTGAAGGTGAAGGGGTCTTGTACCTGACCAAAGAAGAAGAAAGGGTCTACGATGGCGAACATGGATGGGCTTACCAGACAGCGATGAAGATATTGGTCAAGGTCGGTGACCTTTTCGGAGCAACTAAGCTGATACCGATAGAATCAGCTCACATTTCCGGCGTCTCCTACAAGACCATAGGCGACTCGCCTATCGAATTCCTTAAAGCCCTAGTTCAAGCTGGAGCAAGATCAAATGTCGTAGCAACCATCAACCCAGCAGGCCTCGACTATGAGCTCCTATCCGATATGATATTCTCATCGGCGATCCAAGGGAAACAGTCCTTGATATTAGGCCTTTATGAGAAGATGGGTGTCAACCCTGTTCTGACGTGTACGCCATACTACATAAGGAAGCCAAGGAAAGCTACGCATCTTGCATGGGCCGAGTCTTCAGCAGTGATTTATGCCAACTCTCTCTTAGGCGCGTGGACAAACCGCGAAGGAGCCCCAAGTGCGCTGTCAGCCGCTCTTATAGGAAAAACTCCAGATTATGGAATGCACAGACCCGAAAACCGGCAAGCCAATATCCGCGTCAAGGTTGAGACAGAACTCAGAAACGAGGCAGAGTTTGGAGCGCTAGGAATACACCTAGGAAAGATTCTAAAAGACAAGGTTCCTGTCCTTGAGGGACTCCGTAACCCTAAAGAGGTGGACCTAAAGCAAATGGGAGCCGCCATGGCCTCAAGCGGGATGACATCGATCTTCCACTTATGCAGCACTTACCCGAAAGGCTCCGAAAAACTTGAGAGCCTTACCGTTGAAAGAAAAGATTTGAAGGAAACCTTCGAAAGCCTCTCAACAACCCGCAGAG
>CAYURV010000094.1:0-4794 GCA_964447115.1 uncultured Candidatus Bathyarchaeia archaeon | reverse complement strand
GAGTCGAATCAACAGTTTCCTCGTAAGCAACATTTTAGTTTTTCTGGCTCACAAAGCTCATTCAAGACATATTTTCCTGCTCAGCTTTTGGGGCGAGACCTTTAAAGCATTGTTTTCTATTACTTAGCCTAGGTTCGAGTTATGGTTACTAATCTACCTGCTGAGGCGAAGGCCAAGTGGGCGGAGGTCGCATCTTGCCGATCGACGCCTCAAAAGATAAAACTGATGAGGGAGTTCATCTCGCTTGTCCCAAAGCATAAGGGAACAAGCAAGCTCTTAGGCAATGTTAGACGACGTATAGCTGTTCTTGAACGCGAACTTGAAAAGTCAAAGACAGCTAAGAAAGGCGGGGGCATTGGAAGCTTCTCAGTACCTAAAGAGGGGGCTGGACAGATAATCATCTTAGGTCCAACAAAGGTTGGAAGAAGCAGTCTGTTGGCTGCAGTGACAAACGCCAACGCGGAACCGTCTCTGATCCCGTATGCTACGCGTAGGCCTATTGTAGGAATGCTCCAGTACTATGATATACAGTTCCAGCTCGTTGAGGCGCCGGCCTTAGTTGAGAGTGCGGCTGAAGGGAGGATGGAAGGACCACGGATTCTAGGCCTTGCAAGGAACGCTGATGGCTTGATCCTTATGGTCGACTTGGCCGAGGAGCCGTTAAAACAGTTCTGGGTGCTCCGTTCTGAACTCGAGCGAGGCGGGATAGTCATCGAGAAGTCCGAAGGCGAGGTGGAGATAATTCGGCGAAGTCTAGGAGCGGGTTTACAGGTCGTAGGCGGCGGGCTCCTAGTGGACTGCACCTTAGAAGATATACGAAGATTACTGAATAGTTACCAAATCAACTCGGCGCTAGTGAGAATTCGCGGCAAGGTAACTTTGGATGATATTGAGAACTCGCTCTTTACGAGCAACGTCTACAAGCCAACGATGGTTATTGCAAACAAGACAGACATAGTCGGAGCTGAAGGCAAACTTATCCAATTGAAGGAAGCCTTAAAGGAAAAAGGCGTCTCTATTCTGGCTGTCTCCTGTAAGAGTCGTGAGGGACTCGATGAACTGGGTAAGCAAATATTCCAGATGCTCGGCATAATGCGAGTCTACGCCAAGGAACCTCTGGAAAAGGAGCTCTCTGAAAAACCGATTGTAGTGGAAGAAGGGGCAACGGTTATAGAAGTAGCCAAGAAGCTACACAGCAACCTGTACAGGAGATTCAAGTACGCACGAATATGGGGGCAAAGCGCAAAATACCCCGGCCAGAAAGTCGGGTCCGACCATGCGATGAAAGATGGGGATATAATAGAGATCCGTTGACCTCTCTTATGCTAAGGTGACCCCACGCCGAGAGATATTGGTCACACAAAAGGTGTTAGTTTAAAGGGGTTTACGGCCTTATCTAGCAGCGGCTTGCTAGACGGACCGTCATTCGTAATTAGCCAATTCTTATAAACCTGATCATCCAGTATATAACATGGTTCACGTCCAGTGTCCTTGGGAGACGGTGACATGTCTGAGTTTGATGAACCTCGGATTCGCTGTCCTAGCTGCGGAAAAATGGCTCCAGCAATGAAATATTGCATATACTGTGGGGCAAAGCTACCGCAGCCGGCTCCACCAACCGTAGTACCGCCTACTCCTGAACCGTCCGCGCCTCTGGCAGTTCAGCCCCCAGCTCCTCCTGCGGTCGGTGTACGAGATGAGTTCGCCAACTTGATGTCGGGAGTTACCGTTCTTCATGAAAGGAAGGTGGCATTGCTCGAGCTTTTCCAGTCTGGTCAGGTTTCGGAAAGGGTCTTCCTTAAACTCTATAATGAGTATGCCAACAGGCTAGGTATTTCCTTAAGCACACGCACTAATAAGATGAAAGAGATAACAAGCAAACTGGATGGACAGAATAAACGTCTCAGCGAGGTTGGGATGGAACTAGAGGAGCTTGAAGTCCGCAAGAAACTAGGGGAGATAGACGCAAAAGAATACAGCCAGAAGGTGGACAGCCTAAAGAAAGAGGAACGGGAACTAGGCGACTCCATGAAGATGCTTAAAGAAAACATTGAGACCTTGAAGAATATACTCGCTGAGAAGAAGCCGAGCGAGATCCGGGACCTCGAGATGAACGTGAGAACATACCGGAGTTTTCTCGAGAGGCTCGTTGAGGAGGGGAAGATATCAGCGGAGACGTATGAAGCCATCAACCCTGACATTGAAGAGACGCTGCATTTCTTCGATTCTCTCACAAAAGAACGCAAAGACAGAGAAAAAACGCTCAGAGAGCAACTTGAGACTCTTCAGACTAGATATAAGCTAAGCGAGCTCTCAATAGAGGAATACGAGAAAAAGAAGCGCGAGCTACAGGCGGAGATAGACAAGATCTGGACATAATTTCTGTTACATCTAAATCCTTAACGTTCTTTTTCCAACTAGCTTTCAACAAAAAGAGGAAGCGAGACCTCTCAATCGCCATCATCAAATCCTGAGGCAGTAGCAATGAGATTCCAGGCGTTAACTCATCTCTGCGAAAGACTGGCGGCTACAACCAAGCGCACTATGATGACAAATTTTGTTGCCAGTTTCTTGACAGAGCTAAACGATAACGAGGTTGAGCCGGCGGTATCTATGTTGCTTGGTCGCGCCTTCCCAAAATGGGATGAAAGAACCCTTGACGTCAGTTGGGCAACCCTAAGCGGAATAATCAAGCGGCTGACCCAAACAAGCTGGAAAGGCTTCTCAGCCGTCTTCAGACAGACTGGCGACATCGGAGCAGCCACCGAGTCGGTATTTCTGAACAGTAAGGTTCGGAGGCAAGCAACGCTTTTCGAAAACCCGCTAACAGTACTCGAAGTAAGAGGAGTCTTAGAAGCCATAGCTGAATCCTTAGGTCAGGGGTCCCGAGAGAGGAAGGAACGGCTTATAGAGTCGCTGTTCGGACGGGCTACCCCTCTCGAAACCAAATATCTTGTCAAAATCATAATCGGAGAGATGAGAACAGGGTTTCACGAAGGCCTCATGGAAATCGCCGTCTCGAAGGCTTTCTCTGTCCCACTTGGGACTATTCAAGAGGCAACGATGTTCACCGGAGACATAGGCGAAGTGGCGGCCATATGCAAAAGGGAAGGAGGAGAAGGCGTTGCGAAGCTGGGTTTCAAGGTGTTCAGACCCATAAAGCCCATGCTTGCCCAGACAGCAGAGGATCCAGAAGAAGCCTTGAAGGAACATGGTGGGAAAACTGCGTTCGAGTATAAGCTGGACGGGGCACGGATCCAAATTCACAAGTCGCTTGATAAAGTTAAGATCTTCAGCCGCCGACTTACCGACGTCACCGAAAGTCTACCTGAAGTCGTGCAGCTAGCCCGAGATGAACTCAAGGCAAAAGAGGCCATTCTGGAAGGCGAGGTCATAGCTCTGGGAAAGGACGGAACCCCTTTGCCTTTTCAGCATCTTATGCGTCGCTTCAGAAGGATCTACGAGGTGGACAAGATGGTTGAGGAGATTCCGATCAGCCTCTATCTTTTTGAAGCGATTTACGTTGATGGCCAAAATTTGATCAGACTTCCGTATACCGAAAGAAGAAGGAGGCTGAAGGAGATTGCTGGAAGAATACCATTGACAAGACAGATTGTCACAGAAGACCCCGAAGAAGCGGAGATATTTCTTAGAGAAGCTGTGGACAAGGGGCATGAAGGTTTGATGGCGAAGAGAACAGATGGTACTTATACTCCCGGAGTACGCGGCAAACGCTGGTTTAAGGTAAAAAAGACTCTAGAGCCTCTGGACTTAGTGATTGTAGCTGCTGAATACGGCTACGGGAGGAGGCACAACTGGCTGTCAGACTACTATCTCGCGGCAAAAGACGGAGTGACTGGAGAATTCCTCATTGTGGGAAAGACGTTTAAAGGCCTGACCGATGAGGAGATGACGGATATGACTCGAAGGCTCAAAGAAATAGCCATAGAAGAAAACGGGCACAGGGCAACTGTTTTGCCGAGAATAGTTGTTGAAGTGGTCTTCAACGAGATACAGAAAAGTCCCAAATACAAGTGCGGCATGGCACTGCGTTTCGCTCGTATAACACGAATCCGCTACGACAAATCTCCTGAAGATGCGGATACGATCAAGAAAGTGCGGAGGTTATACGAGGAACAGTTTGAGAAGAAGGCCAGATACGTTTGAAGAAAGATGGAATGACTACCGTCTGGAAGAAAAGGCTCAGAAACGCTCGTAAAAGCCTTAGAGTTGTTTGCTCTCAAAAACGTGTTAAAAATTGATGTATAACTTAACCCGGACAACATCACAACAATACAATGCTAAGAAAAAAATTGGATTTCATACGGTTTATTCAAGCGTAACTCTCACGCTCAACTATGATCATATCTCAGAGGAATAAACGGCGAGGTCTTATACCACCTGAACTGAGTGAGACGGCGGCATGGCGGAGGAGAATGAGACTTATGGCAAGCTGGGTTGGAACGAAGACAACTTTTTTAGCGAGCTACAAGCATACATGGTTTGAACGATGCGGTGAGTCGGCATGTCCGAGAAGGTATCCATTGTAGCGAAGGCGTTGATTCGTTCTGGAGCTTTGAAATTTGGGAGCTTCAAGCTTAAGTCCGGGGTGACGAGCCCGTACTATATTGATCTATCATGGCTTCTTTCTTCCCCTAAGGATTTTGATTGCATCGTAAGCATTGTTGTTGATGAAATCAAGGCTCTTTTATCCTCAAAGCGTATAGATAAGCTCGCCTCAATCGAGTTGAAAGGTGCGTTGCTATTGCCCAGCATCGCCTGTAAGCTGAAGAT
>CAYURV010000093.1:0-4839 GCA_964447115.1 uncultured Candidatus Bathyarchaeia archaeon | reverse complement strand
TCTACGCATCCAAGAACCGATTGAGGTAATGAGCCTAAACATGCTCATCATCGCTGTCTTTGGTCTTTTGGCTAATGGACTTTCTGCGGCGATCCTTTCAAAATCACGAGAGGAAAGCTTGAACATTAGAAGTGCCTTTCTTCATGTAGTCGCGGATATCTTGGGGTCTGTAGGAGCGGTCTCAGCTGGAATAATCATGCTTTTTACGAGATGGTACCAAGCTGACCCGTTGATCAGCATGATGATCGGCGCGTTAATCCTGTATAGCTCCGCGAAGGTTATACGTGAAACTGCGAATATCCTCCTGGAAGGAGTTCCTTCGCACATCGACATGGATGCCATAGAACAAAGACTGCTTCGGGTGAAAGGCGTTGAAAGTATCCATGATCTTCACGTATGGTGCATAACACCGACCAAAATGTGTGTCTTGAGTGGCCACATAGTTGTCGAAGAAAGTGTAGACAGGAAGGAGCTTATGCAACACTTAATCCATATACTAAAGCAGGAGTTTGGAATAGACCACACGACTATTCAACTGGAGGAAGAAGGTTACCCGCAAGCCCGTGAAGAGCATACACTCAGAAAAGGCTAAGCCTAGAACCAAATCAAGGCAACCTAAGTAGATTGGTTAAGAACTGAAAGATGACTTTCGACTTTGGAACAACTCTCACAGAGAAGTTATTCCAAGAGTACAAGTGAGAAGAGAACGGCAACCCCGAGAACGAAGGTAGCCAACTGTAGTGCCGATTTTATTGGTTCAGGTTCTTCCTTGCGGAGTTCAGGGATCAGATCGGAGCCTGCTACATAGATGAAGGAGCCTGCGGCAAAGGGTATTAGAAATGAACCGAAGCCTTCAACTGTAAAACCAAGGCTGAGCGCCACTGTTCCTCCCAAGACGGCAGTAACCGCGGTTAAAAAGTTGAATAGGAGAGCCTTAGATTTACTGAAGCCTCCGTGGATTAGGACGCCGAAGTCTCCTATCTCTTGGGGAATCTCGTGGAGAAGGACAGCTATTGTCGTAGCGACTCCAAGGGGTATGTTTGCCATGTAGCTTCCGCCTATTATCAGACCATCTATGAAATTGTGGACAGCGTCACCGAAGAGGTTCATGTAAGCGAAGGAATGAGGATGCTCCTTTGAGGTTGGGATATGGCAGTGTCTCCATTGAAGAAACCTTTCTACGACAAAGGAAAGGATGATGCCGAGGAGTATCAAGAACGATACCTGAGTGCTAAAACCGTTCTCCCTTGTCGATTCCGGAATCAGGTGAATGAAAGCATCACCGAATAGTCCTCCAGCAGAAAAGCTCACGAAATACAAGAGAACCTTCCTTACGTCCTCATCTTTCAACGAGAATGTCAGCAGGCCTACCAGTGAGACCAGACTGATGATTCCGATACTGCTTAGACTGTACAGCCATACGGACATAATCGAATTCTCCAAAACTGCAAGGTATCAAATTTGAATTTCAGGAGACCGAAGATCATAAAGTTCATATTTGAGCGCTCCGATATATTTTAATCTTCCCAGTCATCTGGTAGCGTAGGCTTCTAACGGATGAAAAAGCACTATGGTCATGAAACTGTTGAAGACGCAAACTGAGGCCGAGCTTCTGGTAGAGAGAGTTATGTACACTAGGATTTATTCATTGACTCTCGACAAGAGGAAATGCGTCGGATGCGAAGTCTGTCAAACTGTTTGTCCCAGAGAAGCCATAGAGGTCCTGAAGCCCAAAAAGACCGAAGGCTTGAAAATGAAGCAGCCTACACTCGTGATAGATGAGAAGAAATGCCAGTTCTGCGGGATATGCAATGTTATCTGCCCCTTCGGGGCACTCACTCTTGGCATTAATGGCAATAAAGTTGTGCCCGTCCTTGAAAAGGAAAGCTTCCCAAAGCTAATCCGCGACATCAAAGTTGATGAGACCATATGCCCAATAGACTGCAAAGACTGTGAAGAAGCCTGCCCGTTTAACCTCGTCAAGGTCAGCATAGACGAGTCCAAAAAAAGCGTAAGAGTGAACATTGACATGGAACACTGCCCAGCCTGTAGACTCTGCGAGGTAGAATGCCCTTACGATGCACTAAAAGTCCGCAAGATCATCACGGGCACCATCAAAGTAGACAAGGAAAAATGTCCGGTAAACTGCCGCGACTGTGTTGATGTCTGTCCCGTGCCAAGCGTACTGTATGTTGGTGATGACGGAAAAGTCGATGTTAACGATCTCTGCTGCATCTACTGTGGTATCTGCAAAATCGTCTGTCCGGTTGAGGGGGCTCTTGAAGTTCAAAGAAGCTCAGTCTATCACACCCCAGTTCACTCAGGGGCTTGGAACAAGGCCCTTGAAAAGTTAACTTCTACCAACGACATGGCGAAGGAGCTACGCACCAGGCTTTCAACAAAGGCTCGGGAGACTGTGAAGAGGCGCTTCAGCTAAGAAGGACCGATGTGATGTCTGAAAATCCAAGGATTGGCGTCTTCGTCTGTCACTGCGGGCTTAACATAGCAGGTGTCGTCGACATTGAAGCAGTGACCGAATATGCGCGTACGTTGCCTGATGTTGTCTATGCCATTCACAATCGCTACACGTGCTCTGATCCTGGACAAGAAGAGATACGAAAGGCAATCAAAGATTACAACCTTAACCGCGTTGTAGTTGCTGCTTGCTCGCCACGCATGCATGAATTCACCTTCCGTCGGACAGTAGCCGAGGCTGGTCTGAACCCGTACCTTTTTGAGATGGCGAATATCAGGGAACACTGCTCTTGGTGTCATCCTAGTACGCCTGAAGAGGCCACTTTGAAGGCCAAAGATATTGTCAAGGTTGCTGTTGCGAAGGCTAGGCTATTAGGGCCTCTCACTCCAATTGAAGTTCCAGTGACAAACAAGGCTTTGGTGTTGGGAGGAGGGATCGCTGGTATAAACGCTGCTTTAGACTTGGCCGAGATGGGCTTCAAGGTCTATTTGGTTGAGAAGAAGGAGAGCATCGGTGGGCATATGGCTCAGTTGGACAAGACCTTCCCAACCTTGGACTGCTCCATCTGCATTGAAGGTCCGAAGATGGTCGATGTCTCCCGACACCCAAACATAGACATCCTCTCTTACGCTGATGTTATCAGTGTTGAAGGTTATGTGGGTAATTTTAAGGTAAAAGTCAGGAAAAACCCGCGTTACGTGATCGAAGAGAACTGTACGGGCTGTGGGGAGTGCCGGGATGTCTGTCCGATCGAGTATCCGAACGAGTGGGACATGAACATGGGTATCAGGAAGACAATCTCTGTTCCCTTCGACCAAGCTGTTCCCCTTATCTACAGGATTAACATGGACTATTGCATAGAATGCTACAAGTGTGTGGACGCATGTGGCGCCCGTCAAGCTTTAGACCTCAGCCAGGAACCTAAGGAGGTTGAACTTGAGGTCGGTGCCATAATAGTCGCAACAGGATATGACATCTACCAACCAGAAGATGGTAACGTCTATGGCTATGGCAGATATAGTAATGTCATAACGAGTCTTGAGTTTGAGAGGCTGATATTGGCGGCCGGTCCAACTGCCGGTCACGTCATCAGGGCTTCTGATGGGAAGAGACCGAATGTTGTCGCCTTCGTGCAGTGCGTTGGCTCTAGAGACACGAACAATTACCCATACTGCTCGGGTTTCTGCTGCATGTACACAATTAAGCATACAGTTCAGCTGAAGGAGCATTACGGTAAAGATGTGGATGTCTACGTGTTCTACATAGACATGCGTGGCAACTTCAAAGGCTACGAGGAGTTCTATTCAAGAGCCAGAGAGATGGGCGTAAACTTTGTAAGAGGCCGAGTCTCGAAGGTGATGGAAGACCCTAAGATTGGGAACCTAATCATCCGTGCAGAGGACACATTGCTAGGGGAGCCCATTGAGCTAGAGGCTGAGATGGTGGTTCTGGCAACGGCGGCTATTGCCTCCAAAGATGCGGGGGATGTCTCAAGGATTCTGAACATTACGCGGGGCGCTGACGGGTTCTTGATGGAAAGCCATCCGAAGCTCAAACCCATCGACACACCGGTTGACGGAATCTTCTTAGCCGGAGCATGCCAGGGACCTAAAGACATACCATACAGTGTATCTCAAGGAAGTGGAGCAGCGGCAAGAGCGGCAACGATCCTCTCGAAACCCTCAGTAAAGATTGATCCCATAGTTTCAGTCGTCGACCCGGAGAAATGTCGAAATACAAAGGTCAAGTGCGGTATATGCGTATCCAAGTGTCCTTATGGAGCGATAAGGGCTGAGCTCAATCAGGCTGCCCAGGTCATAGCCGCCATGTGCCACGGCTGCGGAACCTGCGTAGCTGAGTGCCCATCTGACGCCATCACTCAGATGCACTTTACAGATGCACAGATATTTGCACAGATAGCAGCCGCGTTGGAGGCAAATCCCGAAGACAAAATCATGAGTTTCTGCTGCAACTGGTGTTCCTATGCTGGGGCTGATTTGGCTGGGACAAGCCGGTTTGAGTATCCGCCGAACCTCAGGGTAATCCGGGTAATGTGTTCTGGTCGGGTTGACAGAGACTTCGTTCTCGAGGCTTTCAGGAGAGGTGCAGGTATGGTTCTGGTGGGAGCTTGCCATCTTCCGTATGACTGCCATTATATCGATGGAAATTGGAAGATGAAAGCGCGGATGGAATCGTTGACAAAAATTCTAGAGAAGATGGGTCTAACGCCTGAAAGGTTCAGGGTTGAATACATATCGGCAGCTGAAGGCGTTAAGTTCGCCGAGGTCATTCGGGAGATGACGGCGAGGATGCAAGAGATCGGCAGAGAAAGGATCGAGGCTGAGAATTCAAAGTTGAAACCG
>CAYURV010000092.1:0-4851 GCA_964447115.1 uncultured Candidatus Bathyarchaeia archaeon | reverse complement strand
AGCTTGTCCTCATCTATCTCGACGCCTATGCCGGGTTTGTCTCGGATTCTTATGAATCCATCCTTTGCGACTAGTATGGGGTCCTTGAAGATCGGTTGTTGGGTCTCAACAGTCAAAATAGGGGGGTCGAAAGGATACTCAACCATGGGGCAATTGTCTATTGTAGCTACTGCTTGAAGCGTCGAAGCCAAGTTTAGCGTTAGATTGCCAGAAGTGCAGACATGAGGAACCAGCATCTTGCCGAAGTAGTCAGCCATGATGGCAACTTTTCGGATGCCGGTGATTCCTATGTCTCCCAAGATCACGTCTGGTTGGAGTATGTCATATGCGCCTCTGAGGATATGCTCCTTGAACTCGAAGACATTGGCGGAATGTTCGCCGCCCGCTATGAACATGTCAACTGAAGCCGCCAACTCGGCGAGTCCCTCAATATCCCTTTTGGGCAGAGGTTCTTCTAAGAAGTAGACATTGAAATCGTCCAGCTTCTTTGCCATCCACAATGCTGTCTTCCTCGACCAATATTGATAGTTCGCGGATCTGTTGTTCTGATTTGCATCGACGAGTATGGCAAGCTCTTCTCCAGCGGCGTCACGAACAGCCGCGATCACCTCCAAATCATCCTCAGGCCTGGGCCTATGAAGCCTCAGCTTGACCGCTTTAAACCCCATATCTATAAGGGCCAAGACCTGTTTGACATGTTCTTCAGCCTTGAGAAGTCTACTCGTTGCAGCGTAGGCCATGATCCTATCCGCGTGTGCTCCGAGAATCTTGAAGACGGGCTTATTAAGTGCCTTTCCAACGATGTCCCATAAAGCTATCTCAAGCCCACCATATGAACCTCTGTTGAAGCTTGTCTCGCGTCCCTTCATGCATGTACTCCAAAACTTCTCGACGTAAAAAGGGTCAAAGTCCATCAGAACAGATTCGGCGAAAGGGTCGAGGTCTCCCAAACATGGGCCTATGCCAACGATGTTATCGTCGGTGTGAACCCTGTAAAATGAGAACCCGAAGGACTTTATGGGCTTGCCGTCCGGCTGCCACCAAGCCGGCCTCCATTCTTCTGGAAGAGGTATTGGTTTTCGATTACGAATGATCTCTACCTTTGTTACTTTCATTGAATTACCACCACAAATCCCTATACACGTAGAGTTGCTTTTCCTTCTCAGGCTTTTCTCATAATAGTTCCGGGCTTCTTAAATCTAAGGTACCCTTCAAGTTCCTCTCTTTTGGGGCTTCCTCTTGTTTCAGGCTTCGTAGCTTTGAGGGCTCCAGCAAGATTCGCCCTTTCGAGGGCCTCCTTATCCTCTAAGGCTTGAGACTTGTAGGCTGCGAAGACGCCTAGAAAGGCATCCCCGCATCCTACGGTGTTGACCACCCGTAAGCCTAGTTCCTTTAAATCTAGAGTCGGAATCGTCAAGACCTGATTTGAGTCAACCAGTAAGCATCCTCTTTCTCCAAGCTTTACGACAAGCTTCAGCCGCTTGTTTATTGCAGAGAGTTGATCCCAAGCCTTTACTGGGTCTTTTTCCCCCGTCAGGTTCTTCACTTCGACTTGGTTGATTACGAGGTAATCGAGATTCTTAAGAACCATTTCTGACTTCTTTATCCCGAGCATACTTCTGACACCTGCGTCCCACACAACTGTCTTCGCATTTTTTTTAGCTAATGAGGCTGCCTCTTCGATTGTTTCTATGGGAGGATCGATCAAGGTGACAATAGAAGATTCAAGGAGCAGTTTGATGATTCCCGGGCTGGTCAGATCTTCAGGTTGAATTCTAAGGTTCGCCCCAAAAAGCGTGTTAATGATGTTTCTTCCATCCTTGTCGATGATTATGTACGCTTGCCCAGACTCTATGTCCTCAGAGTACTTGATGCCGGAGACAACCACCCCTTCACTTTTTAGAATCTGAATCTGCTGTCTAGCGATGGAGTCTTTCCCTAGACAGCCAATGAGAGCCGCTTGCCCAGGACCTAAGATTCTGGCTGAAGCAACGGCTACATTTGCCGCCTTTCCGCCAGGCACACGAGTGATTCTCTTTACGGGAACTTCCTCGCCGATCTCGGGGAACCTGTCTACGAACAAATTTATGTCCCAGTTTATCGCCCCCAATACGCATATCTTGACCAAGACTTGTCTTCTCCACAAACAGTCTCTGTAATAATGTCCTTGCTTAACTTATTAGAATAACCGTACATTACAGCAGAAGTTCTCGGATGCTCACATCCAAGGGTCAACGATTACCTTGATCGCGTTTAAGTTTCTGTCTTCGAGCGTACGTATGGCTTCCTCAATCTTTTCCAACGGGAACTTGTGGGTTATGAGCTTCCCAACATTGACCTTTCTAGACGCAATAAGGTCGACGGCTTCCAAGTATTGCCTCCTGTTGGAAGCATTTGCGCCATGCACATGGAGTTCATTATAGTGGACCAGATTCGTGTCGAGCGGAACATATGGGTCATCCTTCGGAATTCCTGCAAAAAAGCTCACATCAGCGTCGACCGCAGCCATCTCCAAGGCCTCTTTCTGCACATCCTTGTCCGAAGCGGCACAAATGACGACATCCGCGCCCAAGCCGTCTGTTAATTCCCTAACCCGAGTAGTAGGGTTGCAGGTGCCAGCGTCGACAAATGCATCTGCCGGTAA
The DNA here is from genome assembly GCA_964447115.1 of uncultured Candidatus Bathyarchaeia archaeon. Classification (GTDB taxonomy): domain Archaea; phylum Thermoproteota; class Bathyarchaeia; order Bathyarchaeales; family DTEX01; genus CAYRBK01. The sequence continues at coordinate 2,207 of CAYURV010000092.1, read as the reverse complement.
ACCTATCTTTTGAGCCAGAATGAGCCTTGGGGCAGTTCGGTTTACGAGGATGACTTTGGCGCCTTTCTGTTTGGCGTATTCCACGTGAAGCAGGCCAATGATCCCGGCACCGATAACAACTGTAATGAATCCCGGAGAGCGCTGTTTGAACGGGTCCCAGCCGTTGATCACACAAGAGAAGGGCTCGATGATGGTGGCTTCCTCGAACGAAAGGTGGTTAGGTATCTTGATGATGCACCCTTGCTTCACAGCATTCTTAGGAACAAGAAGGTACTGGGCAAACCCGCCGTTGTATTGGTATCCAATAGCCTTATACTTTCTTCTGCAACGGTTCTCCTCTCCTCTTTTGCAGGCTTCGCATTCACCGCATCCGACTACAGTTTCGACAGTAACCTTATCGCCTATGGACAGTCCTTTTACTCCTTGTCCGATCTCTTCAACTACCCCAGAAATTTCGTGACCAGTGATTGGGACGTCGATTCCTTTCTGTCCACGGAAGATACGTAGGTCGGTCCCACATACTGCGCAGGCTTTTACTTTGATGAGGACTTCTCCGTGGCTGCACTTCGGCTTCTCAACCTCTCTTACTCTAAACCGACCTGCTTCGGCAAGAACCGCAGCCTTCATCTTCATAAGAACGCCTCAATTGTTCTTGGGTTGGGGTTGGGAAAAAGCTTTCGGCGTCTACAAGATACGGAAGGATTTTTGGGCGCCGTTAGTCTCCCGAGATCGATCCGCTTCACGAAGCTACCATGACGGGCTTATTGAGAGCCTGCTGTAAGAGGATTCGCATCTAGGCCGTTTCACGATCAAAATGGACTTCGAAAAATCCAACATAAAAGCATAGACCTGTTTGTTTTCGCTCATACGTCGTTCACCAAATGTGTTAGGTCTGTACTAGGTAGCCAATATCTACACTTGATATTTTGTGATTAGAATTCTTGCTTACTCATGCTTTTCTCATAGGGTTTAGAACTTGTAATGTCCATACTCTCTTGCGCCACGATATTGCGGTAATAGAGATAAATAGGTAAGATAATAGACATGAATGATGAACTGCATCTTCATGGGATGGGGCGAAGATTGGTTACCGAGGTTATAATGCCGAAAATGGGTCAGACAATGGAGAAAGGAAAGATCGTCAAGTGGCTTAAAAAGGAAGGGGAGAAGGTAGAGAAAGGAGAACCGCTCCTCGAGATAGAGACGGACAAGACAACGATAGAAGTCGAAGCTCGTGTTTCCGGCGTTCTCAAAATAATAGCTCAAGAAGGAGAAGAAGCCCCCATAGCAACAACCATAGGGTTCATCGCTAAAGAGGGGGAACAACTTCCGAAAGGTATTGTAACCGAGGTCGGACCAACCGTTATGGAGACTTTGGAAGCAACCAGCTTAGAAGCTTCGACAACTGAAGCAAAAGCAGAGGTGGAGGCGGCTGCCCGAGTTAAGGCTTCACCCCTAGCGAAAAAGTTGGCGGACGAAAAGGGCGTCGATTTGAGCCGGGTGCCAGGAACAGGACCTGGAGGTAGAATCACAAAGGAAGATGTACTCGCTTATGTTGCCAGCAAACCTCTCACCCCAGTTCCTAGAGAAGCTGTCGAAGAAATCGTTCCGGAATTTCAGATTGTTCCCATGTCGAGTATGCGGAAAGCAATTGCGTGGAAAATGGTTCAGAGCAAGACGCATGTTCCCCATTTCTATGTCAGCACAAATATTGATATGACAGAAGCTGTCAGGATGAGGGAGGCTTGGAACTCTACTGTTGAAGCCAAGACAGGGGTTCGGCTGTCATTCACCCATCTTCTTATCAAAGCCGTGGCTAAGGCTCTTGAGGAGTATCCTCAACTCAACTCCACGTTGGATGGGGAAAACATCAAGCTCTGGCAGGATATCAACATCGGAATCGCTGTTAGCTTGGAAGACGGTCTGATTGTCCCCGTTCTCAGAGGAGCCAACAAGCTAAGCCTCACAGAGACAGCTGTGGAAGCGGATCGGCTTATCGCGAGGGCTAGAGAGAAGAAGCTACGCGAAGAAGAGTTTACGGGAGGAACTTTCACGATCTCGAACATGGGAACGCTAGATGTTGAGTCTTTCGTCGCGATAATAAATGTTCCCGAAATCGCCATTCTAAGTGTGGGACGGATCGCCGACAAACCAGTAGTCATCGATGGACGGATCACAGCCCGAAAGACGATGACAGCAACCCTCTC
>CAYURV010000091.1:1965-4853 GCA_964447115.1 uncultured Candidatus Bathyarchaeia archaeon | reverse complement strand
CCTTCAACCTCGCTCACATTCCCAGAAAGCGCCAGAATCTCCAATGGTCTTTCAAGGGTTAAGAAGAGTCTATTCGCATCCGTTATTGGGTACTCTCTTGGGAAGGCTTTACAGTTTCTGAGGCTTACCCTTTCCAATAAACCAACCCCTGAAAGTATCACCCCTGCTTTTACTCCGTTTTCCTGCACGATGGTGCGAAGCGATCCAAGCAAGTCGCTGCCCGGTTTTATTCTAGCAACTAAGACTCTGCCAGTTTTTCCTGATTTGTTGACATATCTATTTTTTAAAACGACCATAACAGAGAGTTTGAGTGCTCCTTTCTTAAAGTTTGCGGGGTCTCAGCCTCGGGCTCAAATAGACTCACAAGCTATCCTTATAGATTCTTTGGTAACATGCAGGCTGCGGGATACGATGTTTCAAGTAGTTTTCAGTTCAGTGCTTTTCTTAATGCATTCTTGATGGTTCTTGATCACAGTCTCGACCAATTGTTTGAGTCGGTCCTTGGTCTGGTAACCCATGACTGCGGCAATGGGTCTGCCGGCACAGAAGAAGACGACCGTCGGTGTGCTCATAACCCCGTAATGAATGGCGAGATGCTGGTTCTCATGACTCGCTAGGGCGTTCAACTTGACGAATTTCACCTTGCCTTTATATTCATCGGCGACCGCGCTGTATACGGGGTCCAGCATTCTACACCATGGACATTGGACATGCCAGAAGTCGACGACAACCAAAGTGTCTGACTGTAAAACCTCACTTTCCCAATTGGTCGCATCAACGTCCAAGACGCCACTCATACGCATCAAGCCTCAAGCTTTTACGACACTCTAATTTTTCAAGGCATATTTAAATCATCACAATCAAGAGTTCTATTCACATCATCCCGAAAGTTATACGCCCCGCTTTCCGCTATTGATCGAATCTGTTAACTACTAGGTGACGAATATTCATTGCGAGAGACATGCGAATGGCTGAGCAACTGAAAGAGAAAGTCTACGAAGCCTTAAAGGAGGTGGAAGCGAAGGAGGTAGGCGTCGCTTTCTCCGGCGGGGTCGACAGCTCACTGCTTGCTAAGGTTTGTAAGGATGTGGGAAAAAAGGTCGTGCTGATTACAGTTGGCTTTCTGAGCCAAAGAGACATCGGAATCTCGGACGAAGTCTCCAAGGCGCTTAGTCTCACTCTGTTCCACGACTTGGTCTCCTTGGAGGAGTTGGAGGAAGGTTTGGAGACTGTTTTGGCCACCATAAAGTTTGACAGGATAATCCGTCTTGAGAACTGCGTCTCTTTCTACTATGTCTTCACACTGGCCTCAAAGCGTGGATTGGACACAGTGCTTTCTGCTAACGGGATAGACGAACTCTTCTGCGGATACCATGTATACAGGCAACATTTTGGCGTAGAACCAGCTATGAGAGGCTTGATTGAGGCTCTGGTCGAGTTAGCAAGAAAGGATAATGAAGAGGTGAACAAGCTAGCAAAATTATTCGGCGTTGAGTACGTTTGTCCCTTTTTATCCGCAGGTTTCGTAGAGTTCGCTAAGCGCATACCGTTGAAGTTCAAAATCAAGGGCAAAGATGACACCTTGAGGAAGCACATAATCAGGGAAGTCGCTTTAGAGGTTGGCGTACCTGAATCCGCAGCGTTAAGAACCAAGAAAGCTTTCCAATATAGTTCCGGCATGCACAGTGCCATCGCAGAGCTATCCAGAAGGAAAGGTTTCACAAGGGAAAAGGCAAGAGCCAATGGGCTTCGGAGTGGAATGGATGCCTACATAAAGAGTTTGCAGAAGTCACTTGCGGACAGGCGAAGCTTAGATAGATAAAGCTTGTTGTCTCCGTCCATATTTTCTGAAGGTCTCAAAATAGAACTCAAGGTTTCTAATGGGTACATTATCTGGGATCGATCCGGTCACATTGATGAAGTAGCCTGGACAGTGGCCGGAGGTTTTCAAGCATCTCATTACCTCGTTGAAGACCGCTTTCTCATCGCCAAAGGTTAGAATTTTTAGGTCCACATTACCCATGAGAACTTTATCGTCGCCATATCTCTCTGTTATTAGCTCTAGATCGCAGCTCGGCTCCATAATGAAGCCGTCGGCTCCCGATTCAGCCAAGTCGTCAACGATCTTAGTAATATTTCCGTCGGAGCAGAAGAGAACCTTTATCCCCTTGCTCTGCAGCTCATGCCACAGCCGCTTATACCATGGGAAAACATGTCTTCGAAGCCAGCTCGGCGAGACCATTGGCCCTTCTGTCATACATATGTCGTCGTGGCTTATGAAAGCCTTAATGTCACATTGAGCCCAAGCACGAAAGTCTCTCAGAGATATCTCCGCGAACTTGTCGAGGAGACGCTTAAATCTCACCTGATCATGATACATGGCCTTCAAGGTCCACTCTAGCCCAAACGTCATAACTGGCCACATGAAAAGTGTGCAGTAGTATCCGCCAGGAACGAGCTGCGCCTTGTAGAGTTCTTGAGCCTTGCTGTGTTCTCCTTCAAAATAGTTGACAATGTTGCTGAAGGCATCGTTATCCAAGTTCACATGTTCCCATGGATCATATTCCAAAACATCATCAATCGACTTCACTGGGAAGGACGGTCTCCATGTCGTCGGAAAAAGGCTTGACCAGTCTGTTCTTACGTCGAAGGTCTCGCCCTTCTGTCTTGCTTCATCCCAGGGGTTCCATGACTGCAGCGTCCAGAAGATCATATCTGTGTCAAGTTTCTTGTGAGCTTCAGCCAACGCCTCAGAAGGAGCCGCAAACGGATCTCTCCCATAGAGCTTTGATATCAATCCAGTATGTATGATGTACTCAATCTGGGCTACCCTATCCGACTCCTCTAAGTATATTGCAGACAAACACCTATCGTAGCACATGAGACTC
>CAYURV010000091.1:0-1865 GCA_964447115.1 uncultured Candidatus Bathyarchaeia archaeon | reverse complement strand
TAGAAGTTTGGACGTTTTCGAGGTCATTAAGCTAAGAAGAAGCATCCGTGCCTTTACTGAGGAAGAGGTCTCTGACGAAGAGATCGGGAGGCTTCTTGACGCGGCAAGATGGGCTCCTTCAGCCGGTAACATACAACCTTGGGACTTCGTCGTAGTCAAGAAGCCTGAGGTGAAAAGAAGATTAGCCGAAGCTGCCTTGGATCAGGCTTTCATAGAGGAGGCGCCGGTCGTCATAGTCGTCTGCGCTGACGAGAACATGTCTGGAAGAGGCTATGGAAGCCGTGGAGCAACCTTGTACTGCATTCAAGACACAGCTGCAGCAACCCAGAACATTCTGTTGGTTGCATGCGCATTGGGTTTGGGAGCATGCTGGGTCGGCGCCTTCCATGAAAGTGAGGTGAAAGAAGCCTTGAACTTGCCTAGAGGGATAAGGGCCGTCGCAATAATACCGATCGGTCATCCAGCAGAAAGACCGCGTCCCCCTTATAAACGATCATTGAAGGAAATCGTCCACTACGAAACCTTCTAAATTGCGGCATCACCCTAGCAACTTTACCTTCCGCCATAACCCTATTTGGCAGCTAAGGAAGAGCGGTTCGAGTGCAAAGACGCACGTATCGAACTGCGAAAGTCCATATAGCCGCGGTTTCAGTCCATCACCAACCCATCCCCAATCTTTCCACAATCCAGAAAAGACTATACTTCCATTATGAAGTGAATGTCCTGTATAAAGAGAGGAGAAAAAAATGGAAGCACGGCTTCATCCTTTTCGAACTGTACCTAGTGTACTGGGCTTTCGCATGCCAGTTCCAGCGTTCTTCACGGTTCTGCCTCGTAGGCGTTTCATGAAAAGGTACCTATACTACTCTTCTCTGGAGCCGGTTCTGGCAAATTTTGGTTTCCTTCTTCAGTTCTCCGGATGCTTTTTCATCCCGTCAATCATATATGCCTTCTACCTTCAAGAGTCAAGTGCGGCTACCGCGCTTCTCATCACTGCCTCAGTCTACCTGTCTCTGGGTTTTCTGTTAAGTTTTCTATACGAGCCTAAAATGCCGAGTATGAAGCAATCTTGTCAGCTTCTAGTTTTGTTTTTCACGGTTGTGCCACTGTTAAACTGCATACCCTACCTATACCTCGAAGTCTTTGAAGGAAATGTCTTGGTCCAGCTTCTCAACAGTTGGTTCGAAACCTCATCAGCGGTCTCGACAACAGGCCTCACGCTTATGGAAGGAATGACTGTTCCGAGATCCTTAATTCTGGCAAGAGGTATCAGTGAATGGATCGGGGGTATCGGCATTACATTTATGCTGCTTCCTTTTTTCTATCCTAGTAGTTCGCTTTCGCAGTATGGAAGGGTTCTCGGCATAGACAGGATCACAAAGGATTACAGGAGCTCGTTCCTCGTAGTCTTACTCATTTACATCGTTTACACACTTTTTTTCTCCGGGCTTCTCATCCTGCTAGGTATGGACGCTTTCACGGCGTTCCACACAACTTTCACCGTGTATTCTACGACTGGGCTCACGATTGTCAATGTGCTGAATCTTCCCATTCCTGCCATAGGGGTTATCATTGTCTTAATGCTTCTATCGGCTCTTAGCTTTTCGGTTCATCTTAGGTTTTTTTCCTTTCTTTTCCAGTTAGACTGGAGAATGCTCATAAAAGCAGACCTGAAGGCTTTCATGACATCTTTCTCCAAGATAAGCTGGAAGAAGTCTCTAACCAAAGAAACCAAGATATATCTGATCCTTCTTCTTTTCTTCACTCTTGTGTTCTGGCAGATAACAGGGTTGCCTCCGTTCCGCGCGTTTTTCCACATCGTTGACTTCTCTTCTTCCTGCGGTCTGAATCTAGTGCCCTTTGAC
>CAYURV010000090.1:0-4854 GCA_964447115.1 uncultured Candidatus Bathyarchaeia archaeon | reverse complement strand
CTTCGACAGTTCATCTATAGTTGATGGACCTTGATTTTTCATCTCTTGAAGTACAATATTCCTTTCTTTGACACGTTCTTGCATCTCCTTCGCCTTTCCTGGCTCTATCTTGGGTTTTTCAGGCAAAGCTTCCACTTCCTTCGGAAAGATATATTCATGCTTAAGGCAGTATATAAAAATAGCCGCCTGTCATAATCATTGGTCAGTTAAACGCATAGAAATCGGGGTGGAGAAATCCTTGATGAGGAGTCTGTCAGAAGCCAAATTTGAAGAGTTCAAGGACAAAAGCTTCCAAATAATTCTTGTAGTTGAAATGCTATGTGAAGTTTGCGGGAAACCATTGAGAATGAAAGACAAGTTTCTCAGGAAAATCCAAATTCAGAGTAAAGAAGATTACCGGAGTCTTCTAAGTAGGGCAAGTGTCCATGATCGCGTTGAGATTGATGTCGAAAACAGCAGAATCTACTTTTACGATCACGACTTTCCCGGCGATGTTCACCCAGAGTGCATAGATAAACTCAGTTGAATGCGCTCTAGGTAAGTTGATACAGGTACTGTCTATTTTTCTCCCCAGCCTCGCCTATTACACCGTTTCTTCTAAGGGCTATTATATGCTGTACTATTCTACTTGGTTGGAGACCAGTCAATCGTGAAAGTTCTTCCACTGTAAGCGGGCCTCTCTCCTTTATAGCTCCAATTATCATATGTCTTTCAATCTCTTCCTGCATTATCGAATCTACGACTTGCTGGTATCTATTCTCGTCAATCTCTACTTTCACTTGTGATCTTCCAGTAACCCATCTAAGCCTCCGAGACTTGAAAGCCTCTATTGTCGCATTTGTTTTTCTCATTAAATCTTCTCTTTTACTCATCTTCCTCACCTATTTGGGGTTGTGAATAAGTCTGAAGGGGCTCGGCCCCAACTGTTTCATCTCCTGCGTCATCTCTCGGACAAGAGCTGCGAATTTGCCGCCTTCGCTTGCTGAGATCCATTCTAGCCTTACGCGCTCAGGTTCCATGCCTATTCTAACCACAGCTTTCTTTATGTAATCGAATCTTTTCTCCATCATGTAGTTTCCTTTCTGGTAGTGGCAGTCGCCGGGGTGGCAGCCAGCGACTAGAACGCCATCAGCTCCCATTCTCAGGGCTTCCAGCACAAACGTGGGGTCTATCCTTCCTGTACACATTACTCGAATTATCCTTATGTTTGGGGGATATTCAAAACGACTTGTTCCAGCCAGGTCTGCACCTGCATAGGAACACCAGTTACAGCAGAAAGCGACAATCAACGGTTCAAATCCTTCTTCCACTTTTTCTTGCCTTTCAGATTTATTCATTGCGACCCCACCTCCTTCAAGCTTTCAGGGACTAGAAGAGCCTTTACCTGTGCGAGAATTTGTGAGTCGCCAAAGTGTCGCATGATTATTGCTCGTCCAGGACATTCAGCAGCGCACGAGCCGCACCCTCTGCAAAGTATTTCTCGGATTTTTGATTTTCCATTTTCTATTTTCGGTGCGCCGTAAGGACATATCTCCTCACATAGTCCACATCCAATGCATAGATCTTCATCCACAAAGGCCGTTATAGCATCAGTCTTAACTTTTCTGTTGCCCATCAGTATTGATGCTCTGGCTGAGGCTGCTTCGCCAGAAATAATGCTTTCAGAAACATCTTTCGGCCCTGAAACTGTGCCAGCGATGAAGATGCCATCAACATTTGTGTCAACTGGTCTAAGTTTCAAGTGGGCTTCCATCAGAAAGCCGTCAGTCGCTATGGGAATCTTTAGCATTCTTGCATGTATTACTTCGCCCTTACGAGGCCTCAGGGGTGTTGAAAGCACAACCCAGTCTGCTGGAAAGTTAACTTCAAGTCCAGACAGAGCATCATAGGCAGCAACGTTAAGCTTGCCATCCGATGTCTGGGTTATTTCGGGCGGAACTTCTTCTATATGCCTTATGAATCTCACTTCGAGGTCTCTTGCCATCTTGTAGAAGTCCTCGTATTCCTTGTAAACCCTTAGATCTGTAAACAGAATTACAATGTCTGTTTCGGGTGTTTGTTCTTTTATGATTATCGCGTTTTTGATGGCATTCATGCAGCATATCCTTGAACAATAAGGCCATCCTTCCTCTTTCCGTGCTTTGAGGATTCTCCTTAAGAGTTCGGCAGTGTCTGATTTTGGGAAAGCCTCTAGTGCGGATGGTCTGATTTCACCTTTTCTTGCACCTACGCATTGTATCATTACGATTCTTTCGGGTTTTCCTAGATTTCTCTTCCTCAATACTCCGTCCAGTTCTTCTTGCGTTATGACTCTGTCGAAAACTCCGTACTGATATAGCCCTTGAGGAGGTTGATAATTCAGCGCGCCACAAGCGACTATGATTGTACCCACGTTTATTTCCCTATCTCCTTCTGGCCTCGTCAGGATGATGCTAAAGTTCCCAACGTATCCTGAAACCTCTTTTAAGGTTGTAGAAGTCATGAGCTCAATGTTCTTATGGGACTTTAAAGCTTTTATTAGCGGATCTATGACCTCTGAAGAATCAGCCAATGTCGGATATAGCTTGTAAAGCCGCCGAACGATTCCACCTGCTTCTTCTTCCCTCTCAATTAAGAATACTTTGAAACCTTGGTTTGCCATAGAAAGGGCTGCGGTCATTCCAGCGACGCCAGCTCCGATTACAAGCGAACTGCCTATGACCTCGACCTCTGGCTCTGTCTGAGGTTGAAGTAGGGCAGCCTTTGCCGCAGCCATCCTTACAAGGTCTTTGGCTTTTTCTGTTGCTTTTTCTGGTTCATGCGCGTGTACCCAGCTACATTGGTCTCGAATGTTTGACATTTCAAATAAGTAGGGATTAAGCCCAGCTTCCTGCACCGCTTCTCTGAAAAGGGGTTCATGTGTCCTTGGAGTGCATGAGGCCACAACGACGCGGTTAAGATTGTGCTCTGCTATTGCTTTCTTTATTGCTGCCAGTCCTGCCTCTGAGCAAGTGTAGAGGCTGTTTTCGGCGTAGGCGACATATGGCAGTTTTCGGGCGTAATCCGTTACTTCTGGAACGTTAACCACGCCTCCGATGTTGACTCCACAGTGACAGACAAACACTCCTACACGTGGTTCTTCGCTCATCTATGACACCTCCTTACTTGCCATGATTTGAGCGATCCGTGCAGCTGTAGCGCTTCCCTGAGTTATGGAGTCTGGAACGTCCCCAGTTTTCGGACCCAAACAATAACCGCAAGCGAAAATCCCTGGAACACTCGTGTCAAGCGGCTTACTTACGGAGTCTGCTGATCTGAAAAAACCATAATTGTCTAATTCTACACGCAAGATTCTTGCCAATTCTTCCACTCCTTTTCTCGGAATAAGGGCTGGGCATAACACAACTAGATCGAAAGAATCGTGATACACTGTTCTTGTCGCGGGGTCCTCAAACCAGACTATAAGGTTATTTGTTGTCGGATCTTCTGAGATTTCTCCGGGGTTACTGCGTACGAATCTTATCCCAAACTCAGATTTCGCTCTGTTTAAGAACTCTTGAAAACCTCTGCCGAAAGCCCGCATGTCTATATAGAAGATTGTGACATGAGAGTTCGGGATATGCTCTTTTATCAAGACGGCGTCCTTAACAGAGTATTTGCAGCAAATACTTGAACAATAAGGGTGATCAATCCATTCTCTTCTATCGCGGGAACCTATACATTGTATGAAGGCTATGCCTCTAGGTATTTTACCGTCTGAGGGCCTTATCAAATGCCCACCTGTTGGACCTGACGCACATAACATACGTTCTAATTCCATTGCTGTCATGACGTTTTTATAGTGTTTATACCCGTACTGTGGAATGACTGAAGGGTCGAACACGTCAAAGCCTGTAGCCACTACTATAGCTCCAACATCTAACTCAATCTCATCGGGTTGCTGTTCCCTGTTTACGGCGTTCGCAGGACAGACTTTCTCACAAAGGCCACACTCCAAGCAGCTGTCTTTGTCTATGACCATTACCCTTGGAACGGCTTGTGGAAAAGGCATGTAGATCGCCTTTCTCATCCCCATGTTTTCATCAAACTCGTTAGGTGCTTCTGCTGGACAGTTTTGTGCGCAGATTCCGCATCCATTACAGTTTTTTTCATCAATGTACCTTGGCTTCTTCAAAACAGTGACCTTAAAATTGCCAATAGTACCCTTAACTTCCTTAACTTCTGAGTAGGTCAATAACTGAACATTTCGGTTATGAGCGCATTCTATCATCTTTGGCGCGAGAATGCATATTGAGCAGTCCATTGTTGGGAACGTCTTGTCCAACTGCGCCATTCTTCCACCAATGCTTGGGTCTTTGTCCACCAGATATACTTTGATGCCTCTGTTCGCCAAGTCTAAGGATGTTTGTATCCCAGCGATTCCGCCGCCAATAACCATGACTTCCTTTTCCATTTTACTTTCTCTCCTTCGGATTCAGGATGTCTGTTACCGGGATCCTGTGCGCCTTTATTTCCCAATCCTCAAGTTTCATACCCATTGCCATTCTAAGCAACTCTGCAAAATGCAGCACGGGTATGTTATATTCTTCTCCCTTCAAGGGAATACGTCTTCTAATCTCTAGTTGACCCATGTCCAGTTCGATGTAACAAAATGGACAGACGGTGACTATGCAATCAGCATCAGCAGCCTCAATAGCATCTAATTTCTGCTTCGCGACAAGTGAGGCGACTTCATCATTTATTCCGCGTAGAGGTCCGCCACAGCAAGCCTCCTTCCTTTCATAAGCGATTGACTTCGCGCCCGTTGCCTCCACAAGTTGGTCTAAAACCGTGACACCCATCCATTCACCGAAATGTATCCGTTTGGGTCTGGTC
>CAYURV010000089.1:0-4890 GCA_964447115.1 uncultured Candidatus Bathyarchaeia archaeon | reverse complement strand
AATGTTGTTTGTGCATACGACAGACACTAGGCTGAGTTCACGTGCCCTTGCAACGACTGCGTCAACATCGGCAAGCTTGAGTCGCCGTTCTGAATGGTTTATCAAGGTGCCAGCTGCGCCGGCTTCCTTCACGGCTTCAGGCAGGACATGACCCGTGTAGCTCCCGGGCTTCATTGGATCGATATGCTGTGCGAAGACAGGTATGTCCACAGACTGGACGATCACGGGAATGTCGACGTATTGGGGTGCCACGCCAAAGCAGACACCGGTTTCGAGGTTTACCTTCTCCGCGTCCTTGGCAAGCTTGACGCCATTCTTGCCAGTTCCCTCAATATAAGTCTTAAAGTTCACGAGTATTATAGGGGTCTTAACCGTAACCAATCCAATCACTCTCTTGACAGACGCTTAATGGACCTTAGCTCCTATAAGCGCTTTCTCAGTTTGACATCCTTGTTATGAACAATAGCGTAGTCATCTACTTAACATAGTAGTATTGGCCTGTTTTCTTCTGGTATCTGTCTAGTTTTGAGTCTTCTTTGTTTACTCTTGGCCGTTTCGTCGCGGGGTCCCTCCTAAAGGTTACGCCCATCTCCCTAAGGAAGTCGTTCATCCCGTTCAATAGGCTTGTCGGGGTTTTAGCTAAGCCTCGGATGCCGGGTTCTCCTGTGAAGACCATGAGTCGGTCAGCTAGAAAGTCCTGAGCCACAACATCGTGCTCAACAACAAAGGCCGTGACGTTTTTCCCTTCGACCATCCGTCTCACTGTTCTAGCCATAACCAGCCTCTCCTCAACATCAAGGTAAGCGCTCGGCTCATCTAAAAGGTAAAGATTAGCCTTTCGCGAAAGACAAGCGGCTATGGCCACTCGCTGCAGTTCTCCACCGCTCAGCTCTTTTATAGGCCGGTCCAGAAGACGGTCCATGTTGAGCGGCTGCATAATCTCGCTTCGGTACCAGCCTGTAGAAAAGTCTTCTTTTACCACACTTCGTAAAAGGTCCTCGACAGTCCCATCAAACTCAGAGGAAACGTACTGAGGCTTATAGCTGACGCTCAGGATGTTCTCAGTTGGCGACGATCCTGAGTTTGGCTTCTCGATTCCTGCAAGGAGCTTCACGAAGGTTGTCTTCCCAATCCCGTTTGGTCCCAGTATGCCGATGACCTCTCCTTGATGGGCTTCGCCTGGTTCAACATTCAACATGAAACCTTCATAGGTCTTCTCCATCTCGCCCCATTTTAATAGAGGCGAACTCGCTGAGACGGCGGTTGACGGGGGCTTAACGTGGAACCTGATCGGCTCCTTTCTAAAACGTAGGTTCTCGTCAGGTATGAACCCTTCGAGGTATATGTTGATCCCTGTTCTGACCCCCTGAACGTTAGAGATTATCCCGTAGACACCCGGCTCGCCATAGAAGATGCAGGCGTAATCCGAGAGATAATCGAGAACAGCAAGGTCGTGCTCAGCCACAACGGTCATCTTGCCTTCCTCTCTGAGGCTTCTCACGGCTTTAGCAGCTTCAAGCCGCTGCTTGACGTCTAGGTAGCTTGACGGCTCATCGATAAGGTACACATCGGCTTCGCGGCATATCGTTGCAGCCAGTGCAACCCTTTGGAGCTCGCCTCCACTCAGAACGTCGATCTGTCGGTCCCAAACAACATCTAACTGGAGCGTCTTAGAGACCTCGGCTAGCTTGCCTCGCTCATCAGTCTTCTCCAGCAGTTCGCCGACTTTTCCGCTCACGACCTTTGGAATTTTGTCTACATATTGGGGTTTGTGAACCACCTTAAGGCTTCCGTCGCTCATATGCTGGAAGTAGGTTTGAAGGGTTGAACCCCGAAAGTACCGTGTGACCTCTAGCCAATCGGGCGGATTCGCGTATTCTCCTAGGTTCAGCTTTACCTCTCCTGAGAGAATCTTGAGGGCCGTTGACTTTCCAATCCCATTCTGCCCTAGCAGTCCAAGCACCTCTCCAGGCGAAGGAACTGGAAGGCGGAATAGCTTGAAGGAGTTAGGTCCAAAGCGGTGGGTGCATTCCTCTTGAAGCTCGTCTGGGAGGTTGACGATGGACAGAGCCTTGAAAGGACACTTTTTGACGCATATGCCGCATCCCGTGCAGAGAATTTCTGAGATAACTGGCTTTCTACCTTCGAACCGAACGGCTTCAATGTTGCTTCTAACCATCGGGCAGAACCGATGGCACCCCCTACCGCAACGTTGAGGCTTGCATCGGTCCCTTTCGATAACGGCAATCCTCGTAGTAACCCGCCTCTTGGGACGTTTCCAGATAGAAAGGCAACCACACGCTAATAAACTTGTCCAATGCTGCTGACTGGCAGGAGCGAACAGATAAATAGAAGCAGCGCGTAAGAAAATTTGGGATGATGTGTGGCGACGGCGTGGAGCTCAGGCTGTGACACGTGAGCAACAACGGTTGAAACCTAATGAAACCATACACTGACCAAACAAACAAGAAAAAGAAGACTATTTTACAATCATCTTCTAGATTGGCGACTTAGAAACGTATCTGTGCCTCACATACTGCTGAAGAGTTTGAAGATTCACAGAAATGTAGTCTGCAACAGCCAGAAGGTCGAAGCCCCATCCGTCGTAGAGATAATCCTCACAGAACCCTCTCAGCCAGTGGCAAGTCCACTGCGGGGCTGAATGAGTAACAATCTGCCAAGCTCTCTTTGCCCCACTATTTGCGTGGAAGTCGAACCATCCGGCAACTTGGATGTCCGCTCCTTCAAGCTCCAAGGGAATAATCGATCTTCTTCCTCTAAGAAGCTTAAGTATTCCAAGATTATTCCAGTCAAGCCAGCTCGCTGAATCTTTTTCTAACCTCACATGAATGTTTGATATGAGGATGCGTTGCCCAATATTCTTTCATAAATTCGCTGCGATTGAAGGTCGCAATTTTCGTCTCCTTAATTTGCGGAAGGTGTATATAACATGTTATCCTTTGGCAATGACTTGGTGTTTCTGCATGGAAAAGCCTAGATTACTTTCTTCGTCATGCTACATGAATCGATCAGACCTTGAGTTATCTCTTTACGATCGTCACAAGCGTAAAGTAGCTCATCAAGAGCTGATACTTGAGGCTGAGCTCTAGAGTAATAAAGTATGGTTAAAACACCGGCATCTTTAGCGGCTTGAATTGCAGGTACAAAATCACTATCACCTGTAACTAAGATTGCGGTTTGAATCTGATGGTCCCAGCTCATTCTAACAAGGTCTACTGAAAGTAGAACATCGACACGCTTCTGTACATATTCGTTTGATGAAGGTATATGGATTAATTTACCTAGTTTCACTTCGAACCGGTTTAGCCTCTTAATATTGTAAATGAATTTGTCATGCGCTGCATACCTCTCTTTCTGCAACAGAGTTGGAGGATCAGACTGATATGGCATGCAATCATAATAATAGGTTCTTAATCGCTCATACCCTACACAAAGATTATCTGAGAATCTTTCATAGTTAATCTTTGGCGAATTGAATACTATTTTCAGTACTTTAGAAAAATAACCGCCATCTATGAAAACCGCTGCGCGAGGCATTTCATCACCATATAAAAATATACTATAATCATTAATATTTTGCTATCGTCCTTTTCGAACGATAGTGCTCATTTTCGTATTTTCATTATAGCTAGTAGCTGTATTTAAGAATTATGATTGACTGGTTGATAGCGGCTGAATATCTAGCTTTTGACTAACTGCTAGCTAGCTTTTAGCTAGCTGTTTATAATTTCATTTAATCTATGAAGCTAGTTTCTCAAGTTCCTTTAAGGTTTTTTTAACATCAGTTAAGTCAAGCTCTATCTTTGCCATTCTGCTCCTTAGCTCTAGATTTTCAGCGGTTAAACCGTTCACTAAGGTCTCCAGTTCTTTTATGCGGCATTGCCGGTCAATATACTCATTATTGTCTCTCCGTTCACACTGACTAAAGGCATAAGTCGCCTATACTCTTCCACAACTGTCTCTTTGCTAGGCGCGTATGTGGCTCCCATCTTACCGGTATGGCCCATCATCCAGTCTTGAATGTCTCCATCAACCTTTGCCTGTTGAAGGTAATACTTGAATAAATCTCTGAGATCGTTGGGCGAGTAGGTTGTGCTGATGCTGTTCTGGAAGATTTGCCAGATTACGTGAGGATCTAGCGGTTGCCCAGTTCGCCCTATGAAAATAAGATCATCGTCTTTGAGAGGACCTATTTTTTCAAGCATCATTTTTAAGGCGTAGATCGTGTCTTCGTGAAGGCATGTCTGGGCTTCGGAACCTGTCTTCTGTCGGACATACCTGAAGAACACCGGGGGTCTTGGTCTAACTTGCTTTTATGTCTCCATACCGAATACTGCAAGCGTCTACCGGCGTAGATCCACTTTGAAACATGAGTAAAGCGGAAATGGCGAGAATGCCGACTCTAGAAACAGCTTCAACCCTCAACAATTTCCTTCTCCCCCACGCCTAGGCAATCGATAATTCAGCCTTATTCCCTAAATATCTTATGATGGATTTTCCGCTCGCCACCATGGAAAATGGGCGTGTGCTTGAAGATGGGCAACAGCTGTGAAAATGTCGTAGTAAGAGAGGGGGTTTGCCGAAAGGACCGTCGAGTCTATATTGGAAGAGTAAAGTACGGATTATAGACTGAGGAGTTGATGTCCTAAGCGGTTATTAAGGCGACCGTGCCTATTCTCAACAAATGTCTTGTTTGTGGGGTTGCCTCTTTGCATTATCGGGTCGTGATGTTGGTTGACTTGGATTACTTCTTTGCTCAATGCGAAGAGAGACGAAATCCTTCCATTAAGGACAGACCGGTTGTTGTATGCGTATATTCTGGACGGACAGAGGACAGCGGGGCAGTAAGCACAGCCAACTACATAGCCA
>CAYURV010000088.1:0-4912 GCA_964447115.1 uncultured Candidatus Bathyarchaeia archaeon | reverse complement strand
TCTGTAGAAATCTCCTACGCTTGGCACCGTTCTCGTCATCCTTCTTCCATGATTTGCTAATGTGGAGAGTGACTTCTTCCCCATTTAACTTAGTTGACCAGCTATTTAAGATACGGAATGTATAGTAGAGGTGCAAGAAGAGAGGCGAAGTCTTTAGTCAAAGATATCTGGCCTGAAGGTTTCTCTCCTATCAGGCAGTCATAGTGAAAAGGGTGTTAGCTAGAAGGATACGTTAAGAAGAAGATTGGAAATGGGAGGCCAACGGAGAAAGAGCAAGAAGCGACGTAAAAGGGAGCGGCGGAACATTCGACAAGGAAAAAGACGTCGAAGATGAGAATAACGGATGCATCTAATATTGAGAAGGCACCAAGGGTCTCAAGACGATTCAGACTAGCAAAGATTCTGCAAAGCGAGCAGGTTTTGCAAGGTCCAACGCCAGGGGGCTGCAACATCATGTTTTTCTTCGCCTTCCTAGATCACAGTTTGCTAAGCAAGTATTTCCTTTTCTTTCCTTCTACTCAGCCAATGCAAAGTATAGCTGAGACTGGTACGCTCGCGGCGATAAATACAAATCTCTAACTACACATGGCTCCGTCAAGGTCTTATTACTCGGGCAAGTGATAAAATCTTTATAATTGGTTACCATTGACGAGAAAAGGATGAATCGGTTTGGGAAATTTACACTCATAGAAGGTGAAGGAAAATGCCCAAGAGATATCCGGTCAAGTTTAAAGCAGATTTTGAAGAGAACAGAAAACTAGTTGCGTCCTTGGCAGGCGCGTCAGCGGCATTCGAAGAGAGCTAAGAACACCATTGCGGGTTACATAACGCAGTTAGTAGTTCTCTCCCGATCGGAAAGAACTGAGAAGCGGAGAAGATATTAGTGCGACGCGTACGTCTCATCGCAGTAATCATTGTCAACCAATGATTTCCACTAGGCTGCCTAAAGCGTTGCCGGGTAACCCTTTCCTGAAGCGCGCTTTCACTAATCCCTTCCTCGCGTGTAAGGCCACTATTTTTCCGATGCATTTCCGTTCTCCACTGGGCCAAGCTATCTTTCGCCCGATCAGCTGTCCAGCTTCGCTGACAGATTTGACACCGTGAAACAGTATCAGACATTCTCTCGGTCTCTGAGTTTTTGGCCCTCTCCGACAACTGACAACCACACCCTTAAGAACTTCCGGCGTTATTCATCTCCTCCATCTAATCTGGTCAACGAAAAATAATCTGCTGAATTAGGTTTGCCCTTGTCAAACAAGTCTTGAAGACATGTCCTACTATTTAATGCTTTCCAGATCGAGGAGACCGTTTCAGTGACTCGAAAAAGGAGAAAAGAGACATTGACATATGGGCGTTTGCACTTGGCGGACTGGAACTACTGATGTTACATTACTGACTATCTCACAGAAGCATCGATCGAGATAAAAGGAAGCCACGAAACATAACCAAGCCTCTATGCTCCCCACGATTTCGCATTTCAACCCCTTTCTTGTCTTGGATTAGTGAGGGTAGAAATCTGACCTATTCTGCAAATCTCCTCGGATTCCTTTTGAACTTCTTCTTGCATTTCACACTACAGAAATGATATGTTTCTCCCTCATATTTGATCTTGAATCTCGATGTTTTTTCGTCCAGAATCATGCCGCACACAGGATCTCTGGGCATTACCTCACCCTTTACCCTCATAGTTGTGAACGCATATAGATAAGCTCTCTGCCTACTATGATTAATGGTTCTAGAGGTTTCCATTTCGAAAAGTCATCCTTAACGGATGAGTCGGTTTTTCTCGACGACGCTCAATTGTTCACCTCTGTTGACCCTCAACTGAGTCTCACTTTCACATGTTATGGGAATTAGATACTCTCATGATAAGTTACATAGAATAACGCAGATAAGAGATATGATGTTTAAGGATGGGGGATGATGCCAAGCAATAGTTTAAAATAGGTGTAATGTTTCCTTCTTTCAAGAAGGATCTGAGAAGAATAATCCAGAAAGCCGCTTGACCCTTTTTGGTTTCTAATCGATCTTTCTTGCTACAGGCCAAAGTGAGGTGAAGAGGTATGGCATATAGAGGTAGAGGCTACGGCTCTGGTCGAGGTTACGGCTTTAGACCTTCTCCAGTGGAGTTGGGGAAGGAATATGAAGCTGACATCATTGAGATGAGTCGCAGAGGAGATGCTGGTGTTGCGAAGATTCAGGGATTCGTGATATTCGTCTCTGGAGCTAAAGTTGGTGAGCATGTCAGGTTCGTGATCACACAGGTTGGAAGACGATACGCAACAGCCGAACTCGTTCATAAAGCAAAAAAAGAATGACAGATTCGAGATCTACAAACGTTAGCCATATTGATGGCTTGATTTCTTGTTTTCTCTTCTCGGTCTTATCTCACTTTTCCTGCGCTTCATTCGCTTCGTCGCCTATGCATCTCTTGGTCCTTGGACAACGCTTATTCTTCCGTGTTTTCCAATTCTTAACTGGCGTTCACCTCTAAACCAAGAAACATGCGCGTTCTCGATTTCAACAATGTCATGAACGGAAACCACTTTTATCTGAGACCCCAATAGACTTAGCTTAATAATTCCTGTTTCGTCGGCTATTAAGGCGTTTACTACGTTAGTGTGGAAACCAAATCTGGTTGCGATCTGGGTGGGTTGTGATACTTCGAGAACTTTAGCCTTTATTTTTAGATGTTTCATTCCAGCCCTTAAATCTTCAATCTTATAGCTGTTTGATTTAGCCTGTTGTGCCAGCGTTCCTATAGTCGACAGTTTGCTAGTAAAATCGTTGAGCAGATTTGGTTTTCCGCTAAGGAGGTGTTTGGACATACGGAATTGCCCGACAACTTCCTGGTTTCTGGTTATAAGAAAGACTGTGAAGTCTCGTTCTCTTACCCGGCATTCGATCGATAGGTTTCCGCACTCGGATTTTTGATGTTGTGAAGCATCAAGAAAACTATTAGAAAGCTTGTCCGAGTCAATCCCGTGTTTCATTGAAACTCTGGCGAGATACTCTAGTAGCCGAATGTCTGTTTGTGAACGATACCTTCCATTGGGTCGACCTCGCCTGCTCTCTAATTTGTATCGCATTTAATCTTTTTCCCGTTACTGTCGTGTCAAGGTGATTTCGATCGTTGATATGTTTCTGTTTCTGCTCTCGCCTTCTCTCGGCGACATCTCTTCCGTTCCTATGCTGATTTTGCTGATACTGAGGTTTGTCATGAACTTATGTCTGGCAATTTCAGCTGCATCAACGGCAGTGTTTATTGCCTGTCCCCTCGCTTTCAAAGTAACCTCCTTAACGTTTGGTCCAGCGAAACTCGTAATGATGCCCAAGACATAGTTCATCGGCGGTTTTCTCCCCACGAAGATGATTTTTGGCTCATTAGACATGACTCTGGCTTCCCGACTAGTCACTTTGATAACACAGCTGACGGCACTGCTTTTAAGTTTATGCCAGCTACTCTTTACTTTTGGTTGAAGCATCAGATTACTCTGGTTCTTATTTGGCGTGGCAGAATATTCATTTAGCTCGTTCTTCAGTTGCTTGTTCTTCTTGGATAGGAACTCAACGATTCTGCTGTTGTCAGATTGCTTTAGCGATTCGACCGATCGATTCGATCGATCGGAGGCACTCATTATTACTGATGCTTGATTCCTCAATTCTTCTGCTTCTTGGAGGGATCAGTATCCAGCCTTCTTGTCAACCATGTTCATTAGCGGTTTGCCCTCCAAGTATCTTCTCAGATTCCCGCAGAAGATTTTGACCGATCTTTTCTGATACTGACGGCTGCTTCCTCCAATGTGAGGTGTTATGACGATATTGTTGAGTTTCCAGAACTCAGAGTCTTGTGGCAACGGCTCCTGCTCGAACACGTCTAAGCCGGCTCCCGCTATCCAGCCTTCCTTGAGAGCTCTCAATAGAGCCTCGTTATCTATGACCGCTCCTCTAGCGACATTCACCACGTAGGCAGTGGGCTTCATGAGTCTCAGCTCCCGCTCACCGATCATGTGGTGAGTCTTTTCTGTCAAGGGCATAGTCATTACTAGGTAATCTGACTCACGTAGAACGTAGTCTAGATCCTCGGGTCCGAGAATTTCATCTACATAGGTCGGCCTTCGGATTGTTGCTATATCAATGGCGAGAACCCTCATACCGAAGCATTTGGCTTTCGCGGCGGTCTCATTGCCCACGTTCCCGAAGCCGATGATTCCCACAGTCTTTCCCGCAAGCTCTTCAGTGTTAATTCTTCTCCATTTCCCTTCAGACTGGAGCCGTACGAATCTGTGTAACTGTTTAACCAACGTTAACATCATTGCTAATACCAGCTCTGACATAGGAATCCTATGCATACCACTGGTAGTCGTCAAGATGACATCCGATTCGACGATTTCTGGGAACAGATACCTGTCGACACCGGCGCTAGCAACCTGAACCCATCTAAGCTTCTTCGAGGCAATGAACATCTCCTTGGTCAAGTCCCCGAATATGACCTCAGCGTCTCTCACTGCGTCTAGGATGCTTCCACCGTCAGGAACCATCTCAACATCGATCCTTTCAGAAATCTCGCGAATCTGCCGGATGTACCTCTCACGTAAACCTCTGTAAGTTACTAGAATTTTTACTTTCTCAGGCATCTCTGATCACATTGTTTGGCAAGGGAAGACTTGATTTCTTTACTCAGCTGGTTGTATTCAAGACTTTCTATACGCACCGTGACATGGATGTCCGGGAAAGCCTGAGCAGTCGGGTGTTTTCTATGCTGGCATGGTCAGGCTATTGGGTGCTTCCAAATACTTCTTGACTTTCTGTAAGAATTTGGCTCCCATGACTCCGTCGACGACGCGGTGATCTGCAGAGAGGGTTGCTGTCATCGTCTTTCGGGCTGTGATCCGTCCATCGATGACTACTG
>CAYURV010000087.1:0-4929 GCA_964447115.1 uncultured Candidatus Bathyarchaeia archaeon | reverse complement strand
ACGGAGCCTATATGATTCCTCTATTCTGGTGCCGTTATCTATGTCCTGTCGGCGGATTTCTAGGGATCTTCGGCAGGTTCAGCTTCCTCGGCATGAAGCGCGACCCTGTGAAATGCACCAAGAAGTGCCCTGACTGCGTCAGGGTCTGCCCTATGCAGGTTAGGATTCTTGAGCTTCCTTGGGAGAAGTTTAACGATCAAGAGTGTATCTTCTGTCTGGACTGCGTTGAGGCTTGCCAAAACGGCGCATTAGGACTGAAGTTTCCCTAGGCTCTTCGAGAGCTCTCCAAACCGAGGCAATTTGAGCTTGAGGAGACCACTTTACAACCTCGATGTTGTGCATAGTAGTTTTATTACCGTTGTAGACACGTAAATACGCTGATATGTATGCTATAACGGAAAATCTGATGCATACTGAATTGAGTGAATCGCGTTGACCGATGTCAAACCGGCAGTTAAGGTTGCACGTGGCGCCTCCTTCCTCTTCATCCAGAACGTGGTCACGGCGATAGTTGGGGCTGTCGGTTTTGGCATCATCGCCCGTTTGATGACAAGGACTGAGATGGGTGCCTATGTTACATTGAACTTGGTCTTCGCTCTTGCGCAGATGGCCGCCAGCTTTGCTCTTCCAAATGCCGCGGTCAAGTTCATCGCTGAGTTGAGAGGCCGAAACGAACAGAAAGGCGCGGCAGGCGTCGCCTTTCAAATTCTACGTCTCACACTCATTGCATCGATCGTCTTTGGAGCTATCGTGTTCCTGTTTTCAACTCAGATCTGCTACCTATTGACCAAGACGGCGGGGTATGTCGAGGTCTTCAAGATTTTGGCTTTAGACCTGATCTTTGCCGGGGTTCTTCCAAGTTTGAATGGCATTATGATCGGGTTGCAAAAGATGAGAGAGTTGGCCGGAGTGAACATCGTAGCGTATACCATTAGCAAAGTCCTTTCGATCGCTTTCTTGCTTGCGAACTTTGGTCTATGGGGAGTTGTGCTCGGCTCGTTGATCGGTGACCTATCCGGCTTCTTGCTTTTTTCCGGCTACATATTGAAGAGTTTTGGGATGCCGAGTTTCAGTTTTAGTTTGAAACGTATGCTGGGTTTCTCTTGGCCGATCTATCTCTCTTCCTGGGTAGGTTTCGGGTATAGTTGGTTTGACCGGGCTCTCCTTCTTGCTTACGTTCCTCTCGCTGATGTTGGGGTCTACAACGTTGCAGTCACCGCTTTCGGAGTGATGGCTTCGATTCCAAGCGCGATCTCGACGGCTTTGTTTCCCCAATACTCCGAGTTGCGGGGTAGGAACGGAACGCGCAGTCTGGAGAAAGCGGTCAAGACCGCTTCACGATATGCGGTTTACATCGTCGTTCCTCTGGCGGTAGGTTTAGCCGCTACAGCTCGTCCAACGATCTCCTTGTTTGCCGGCAGAGCCTATGAGATGGGCGCTATTCCATTGGTCATCCTGAGTTTGTTCGGCGCAGCCACTTCTGTTGGTGCTGCTTTGAGCGACATGTTCTCGATTACTGAGAGGACGAAGGTTTCTGCCTTATTGACCCTGATCGTTGTTTCAGCTAGCGTTTCTCTCGGTTTTCTTCTTCTGCCCCCGAATGGTGTTCTCGGAGCTGCAATTCTCCGAGGTGTGGCAATGGTCCTAAGCTTGGCATCGATGTTGGCGATTTTAAGGCAGATGAGACTGTTTTCGGTCAGTTTCGACTTTGAAGCTTTATGGAAGAGTTGGTTTGCGAGTTCAGTTATGGCTATTGCCGTCGTCGGTCTCCAGTTTCTCTTGTATAGTAAATATCTTCTTCCTTTGTACGTTCTTGCTGGATTTGCTGTTTACTTGGTCTTCTTGAGGTTCTTGGGAGCTTTCAAGACGCAGGACGTCCATCTAGTCAAGGCTTTCGCAGGCAAGAGGTTTGAGCGTGTGGTTGATTGGCTAGGGCCTCTTCTCGTTTCGTGATTATTGGTCGTGAATAAATAGTAGAATGGGTCATGTTACAGCTCCCATAGATCTGGCTTTTTCTCATTTTTAGAGAATGATTATCTTCCTTTGGGTTTCTTCATAGTTGCTGACCGGTTGTCTGGAGAACGCTGTTAATGACGCCCCGACGACCTAAGCCTCTGACTGAATATTATCGCTGAACGAGGTTGGATAGATTGAAAAGAGAGTTTCTCAACACCAGAGCACAACCGCGAGTCACGACCTTTTGTGCGTTTTCAGAGCGACAACTGTCATATCATCATATCTTGACTTCCATATCTTCAGAAGAAAACCCTTTCTTCCAAAAACGTTTCCTTTGACTTCGATTACTTTGAAACCGAATGTTTCCAACTCCTTTTGCAATGACGGCAAAGTAAATAGTTTATGATGAGCATCAAATTCGTCCCTATGTCCTCCAATTAGCCTCGGCATGGGCTTTTGCCTCAACCAGTAGATCAACGTGGCAAATCCGGCAAAGTTCGGGACGGTGACTTGAAGCAACCCATTGGATCTAAGGATCCTATGCGCTTCCTTCAGAACAAGGTCTGTGCGGATGGTGTGTTCTAAAACGTGGCTCATCACGGCCACATCAAACGTGCCATCGCGAATGGGGAGGCAGTGCATATCCCCACAGACCATCGGCTTCTTTTTGGGGTCAATATCTAATGTAATATCTCCTCTTCTGATAGTGCCGGCACCGATGTCCAGAACGTTCATTTCAACTTCTCCACTATTTCCATCATTCTCTTCCGAAAAACACTTTCATCAAATGCCTTCGCTCGTTGCACTGCGGTCCGGCTCATTTTCGAGAATAGAGCGCCATCGCATATGAGTTTGTCTATAAACCTGGCAGCCTCTCTCAGGGTTATGTACGAGAAACCATATTGCCCGTTATTGATTATCTCCAGTGGTCCCCCGGATCTGTGAACTATCGGTACGCAGCCTGATGCGAGTCCCTCGCAAACAGAAATCCCAAAATGTTCAAAACGCATTGCTGACATCAAGATCTTGGCTCTTGCTAACGTCTCTCTAACAAATTTGAATGGGGCGTCTGTGTGGAATTCAACTCGACCCTCTAAACTATGATCTCTGGCTAACTTCTTCAGTCTCATCAGGTAGGGTATGTTTGCCGGGATCAGCCCTCCAATAATGACGAGCTTAGTATCGGTCTCGCATCCTGCAATTGCAGCAATAACTTCTTCGATCTTTTTCTCTCGGCTGATTCTGCCGAGGTGTACGACAATGTCTTCCTTTTCATGAGGCGGCAAGGAATAAAAGTCGTTGACTGAGACCGGAGGATAAATCACTGTAGCCTCTCGATCCCACACCGTCTTGACCACTTGAGCGGTAAACTGACTATTCGCGCAAATTACATCCGCGAAGTTTTCATCAACAGAAACCAATCTTTGTAACTCGATGTACACTTTCCAGTAGACATCAAAGGGGAAATGCCGATACTTATCCGGCAATGTCATTCCATATAGTTCCCAGTTTCGGTCCGCTAACCGAGGGTTCCATGGAAAATGAACATAATGAACAAGCCTTCTGCCCCTAAGCACCTTTCTCAGCGGCCGGTAGATTTCATGGTCAATGAAAACTAGATCTGGATTTTCACGCCGGATGGCTGTTCGAACGGGTATGAATGAGGTCAATCGTTGATAGATCCCAAATATAGGATAAAACGTCGGAAATAAGCTGTAGGACCTTATCGGTGCAGGAAGTTGCCTCTCAAAGTAGCGTTCAAAAAGTTTGGTTACATCTGCTCGACAGGTCGTGGCAACTGCCACCTCATAACCTTGACGGAGAAGCTCATCGATTAAGACCGACGAAACGCGTTCACCTCCACCGACACGAACGAGTAGATGGTGCGCAACTAGTACCCGCACAGACAGCACCTTGCATCCAATTTGTCTTGAAACCTCTAATAGTTTATGGGTTTCCAATCCCTGCAGTCAAGCTCTTTGAATATCAGTGGCTAGAAGAGAGGAGACCTTGTCAGGAGTCGTCCTCGAGTGCCCGAGTCGTATGAGTAGGATAGGCTGTGGGCAACTTGCTACAACAATTGGGATGAAAGTGAAGAACAGGTGATTCGTCGGAGCCATTCATCATAAACAGTTCCGAATCGCGCAAACCGTCACGGTGTTCCTGAAAGTAGCAGAACAGCGTTTGCTATGACAGTTGACCTGTAAGCAGATAGAGGCCTGTCACCACCAATGGCAAAAAGAAAATTGGGAAGTACCACACGGCCATCCCAGAAATCGCGAAAATGAAGAAAGCCAGAATGTCTAACCAGTCTCTCCCCATCTTAGGGATCAACCCCAAATCGAAACCAGCCTTTTGAAGTATATAAGCGAAGCAAAATACGTTAGCCGCTATAAGCAGGAGATTGAAGAAGGTAGCTGGCAGGAACGCGGCCCCGATGGGTTTGGCTGTTTCTTCGAACGGCACGGGTATTCC
This sequence comes from uncultured Candidatus Bathyarchaeia archaeon, assembly GCA_964447115.1. Taxonomy (GTDB): domain Archaea; phylum Thermoproteota; class Bathyarchaeia; order Bathyarchaeales; family DTEX01; genus CAYRBK01. Next base: position 498 of record CAYURV010000087.1, on the reverse strand, counting down.
TCTATAGAGCAAAGGAAACAGCTTGATCTCAATTATCAAGTCTAGGCAGAGGATTCCGACAGCTCCTAGTATGATGATTGAATTAGCCTTCTTGATATGCAAGCCCATCCGGACTTTCTTCAGCACTATCGAAGCTCCTTGCATTTAAGAATTTCCGCCTTGCGGCACTGGCGTTATGGAGCGAGATATGGATTGCGCAATCTGAATTCTAGCCATAGGATCTTGCCTAATAATTCTTAATGTTTTCGTTCTTACCGAGCGAAATTGCCGAGAAATGATTGCAGCCACCGGCCTACACCAGTAGTTGCAGATCAGCTTCAACCTCTACGCTGACCTTCCGGGCTGAACAGGGATAATTCTTTATGTTCAGTATAGTTCCTCTAATAGAGGTTAGGTTGGGAGAGAGGAAGTGGGAAGGCGTATGTTTGACCTTTGGTTCTGGTTGCCGATAGCTTTGATAATCGTTGTCGGGACGATCGGCGGCCTCTTGTTCAAGTA
>CAYURV010000086.1:0-4935 GCA_964447115.1 uncultured Candidatus Bathyarchaeia archaeon | reverse complement strand
ATACCAGAGATATTGAAAGAGCATCCTGGAGCCATAGCTGAAGCTTCTCCCAAGTATATCCCCGAAGGATTTAACTACTATGCGGGAGGACACGTCCACACGCCGTGGCAGTTCCCCCTCAAGAAGGCCTTACTAGTCTATAGCGGCTCAACTGAGACCGTTAGCTACGAGGACGCTGGAACCATGAAAGGATTCTACCATGTCCAAGTTAGGCAGACCAGTGATGTGGAGATAAACCGTGCAGAGCTGGAGACTCCACGCCTGTTCAAAATTTTGGAAAAGGACTACACAGGGCTCACACCCGAGAAAATCACTGAGCTGGCAACCGACATGGTCAAGGAAGCTGATGAGCCTGGGGCAGTCATCGTGCCTGTGCTGAAGGGAACCCTTCCAGCCGAGTCGACACGTAGAGAGATTGACTTGCCTAGGATAAGAAGTGCTGCTGAACAAGCGCTTATTGTGCGCCCTTTGGTCTCAATGAGTGAGATGGGCATCCCTGAAGAGACAATTCGCTCAATCTTTGAAGGTGAAATGAAGGACCTTAAAGCTAAATCCTTCGAGTATTTCGTCCAATTTTTTTCCAAGCGTTTCAAGCCAGAAGATGCTGAAAAGATGGCACACTTGGCCTTGGATCTCATTCAGCTTTTGGTGAAGGGAGATGAAGAGGGACCGAAAAGTCTCTTGGAGGAAGCGTTCAAATGAAGATTAGGAGCATAAAACTCGAAAACATTAGATCCCACACTAGAAGCCTCATTAGTTTCCAAGACGGCTTCAATTGCCTCGTTGGAGGGTTGGGAACCGGGAAATCGAGCATTCTATTCGCCGTTGACTTTGCTTTGTTCGGCGAACCCTTAGGGCGGAGCTATGACTATATGCTTCGTGAAGGAACAGACACAGCTAAAGTTTCCTTGAGTTTCGTCCAAAACGGGAGAGAGTACATCATACAGAGGGCACTGAAAAGACACATTGACCGTATAAGCCAGGACATGGAATACCTCAAGCTCTTTGAAGGAGAAAGACTGATAGCTGAGATGAAGAGCGATGCTGTTGCCGAACAGTTACGTTCTGTAACAGGCATCGACAGAGAAATTTTCCGCGAGATAGTCTGGGTGCAACAGGAGCACCTCAAAGACATTTTGAATATGCCGCCAAGCGAGAGGCAGAGACGCTTAGACCAGCTTTTTGGACTGGCGGATTATGAAACCTCTTGGGCGAACCTCAGACCAATATTAAGATGGTATGAAAGCGAGAGAAGCGTTCTAGAACGTGACCCAGATATCATTGGAATCCAAGAACTTAGGGTTAGACATGAAGAGACAGTTGGAGAGCTCACTTCAAAGGAATCCGAGATCGAGGAAATGAGGGTTCAACTTCTAGTGGCGGAAAGAAGCCTTGAAGAAGCTTCATCCCGTCTGCAGCAACTTGAAAGTGTACGCGAAAAGAATGAGGAGCTTCAAAGGAATGAATCCGAACTTCAGGTCAAGATAGCGGGTGTGAAGGAATCAACCCGAAGGTTCACCGAAGAGATTGATGTTCGAAAAGCCAAAAACCAGGAGTTGACAGAGCGTTTGAGCCTTCTAAAGACCCAAGAAGACTCATATAGGCAAAGCTTGAAAGACGTAGGGCTGCCATCCAGTCTTACGATTGAACAGCTAAAAGAACACGTGGAAACATTGCAGGAGAAGATATCGAGCAAGCTTGGCGAGGGGGAAAGCCTTAGGAACGAAATCAGACGGTCTACGCAACGCATATCCAACCTCGCAAAGGAAAGCATCTGCCCGCTTTGTCTCCAAGTTCTCAGCCCTGGATACAAGGAAGGGCTAATGACGCGTCTCCATCAACAGTCTTCTCATGACAGTCAGCAGCTTAAGGATCTAGAGAAGACGATGGGAGAGTTAGAGCGGGGGCGGAATGTCATAAGCTCTGTCGTTTTAAATCTTCAGACGATCCGAACAAGGATGGAGGAAGTGTCTAGGCAGATGGAGTCAGAAAGGGTCCTTCTTGCTACGGCGCAAAAGCGAGTTCAAGAAAAACAGCTGGAAGGAGACCTTCTTCAAAGCGAGATTGATACCTTACGAATGAAGATGAAAGAATTTAACATAGCTGAGTTTGAAGAGGCACAGAGGTTGCGGACAGCCACCTTCGAGCTTTTTTCAAGCCTGAAATACAAGGTACAAAGCATAGAGTCGCAGAGGAATGAGATTCTGTCGCGACTGGAAACGCTTAAGGAACGATTGGACAACGCGCAAGAGAAGGTGGCACGGATGGATAAGGTCAAGAAGATAATAGAACTCACCCAAGAGATTCGGCAAGCATATCAAAGCATCCGACCGAAGCTCAGAGGCGAATTCATAACCTACCTTGAAAGGGTTGTACAACAAGTATTGGGTGAACTTACTGGATTAGAAGGCCCAGAGATATCGGTGAAGATTGACGAGAACTATACGCCTATCATAGAAAGTGAAGGCGGATACGAAAGGAGCACTACAAATCTCTCAGGCGGTGAGAGGACATTACTTGCCTTTGCTTACCGCCTCGGCGTCGGCCAGTTGATAATGCAGTGGAGAGTCGGCCACGGGCTCCGTATGCTCCTCTTGGACGAACCGACTGAAAGCCTAGGTAGAGAAGACGGCTCTATCGATAGGTTAGCTGAATCACTATCACGCCTGAAAACCGTCGAACAGATCATCGCCGTAACTCACAGTGAGGCCTTTGCAGAGAAGGCTGACCATGTCATAAGGCTTGAGAAGCGAGATAACCAAAGTGTCACCTCGATGGAACGGTAGCCAAGATACTTCTTACTCATTCCTTTTATCTGCCAGTATTTTCATATCTAACAATATATGTCCGAACTTTTTGTGAACTGTAAAGGGGAGGTCTGATTGGTGAAAAGGGATGATGTGGAATGATAAAGGTTGGTTGCTGTGGGTACCCGGTCAATAGGAAACGATACCAAGATGCCTTCAGTCTCGTCGAACTGAATAGCACCTTCTATGGCTATCCGAGACTCCCAACCGTCATCCGATGGAAAGAGGAAGCCAGACAGGGATTCGAGTTCACTGTTAAAGCTCATAAGGACATAAGCCACAAACACAGACTAGCGCTGGACCTTGCGCGAGAACCCTTTGAGAGAATGAAGGAAATCTGCCAAACACTAAGCGCCAAGATACTACTTGTCCAAACAGCAGCTTCCTTCAAGCCTGACGCCATCAATGAGGCTGAGACATTTTTTGGGAATATCAATCGTGAGGGCCTAATCCTTGTCTGGGAGACCCGTGGCCTCCTGTGGGAGAATGTCAAGACCCGGGCTCAGCTCAGAGCTGTTTTGGAAAGGCTGGATATCGCCCATGTCACTGATCCCTTCAAGGCAATGCCTGTCCATACTGGTCAGACAGCATACTTCAGGCTCCACGGACTTGGCGAACGGATCTACTATTATCAGTACACAAACGAAGAGTTGGAGAGACTTTACGATCTAGTCAGTCCTTTTGATGCAGCCGACAGGAATGTTTATGTTTTGTTCAATAACCTGTCCATGTTTGAAGATGCAAAACGCTTCCTCTCATTCATCAAGCACGGTTCCTTTCCATCTCTAACTGGAGCTAAAGGCTTGGATTCAGTTCACTCAGTGATCAATAGAGCAAAGTACCCCACAACAACAAGTATGCTGGCAAGGAAGTCAGGATGGAGACTCATCGAACTAGAGGATGGCAGACAGGTCAGACTCGAAGAGTTACTAAGGGGCCTGCCTCGAAGGACCTACCAGAATGCAGACGAATTGGTGAAAGACATAGAGCGAATTCTCGAGGATCCTACATGAAAGAAGGTATCTTTTTTCCTAACTGCGGTCTCAAGTAACCTCATTTTGCGTCAGCAGGCTTTGAACGGGAAGGGCAAACGTGGATCCATTGAGTACAAAATTATCATCATAGTGGTATCGTCTTGGCTTCTACCAGTATTTGAGCGGTAGGCTGTCCATGTACTCGTTTAGGGAGCGAATGATAGTTTTGCTGGTGGCACGATAGTTGAGCACCTTCACGAGCGCTGAGGCCAACTCCTGCGTCGTCACAATTGGGATATTGAATTCCACAGCCAACCTTCGAATGGTGTATTCGTCCTCCAGAATGTCAGCTCTCTCTCCATCAGAGTTTGCAGCTGGTATGTTTATCACAAGATTGACTTTCTGCTGAATAAGGTAATCGAGAATGTTCGGCTTCTTCTCTGCCTCTTTGACTTTATGGAGGACAGTAATAGGATTCAGCCCAGCCTTTCTCAACGCGTCTGCGGTATGTTCCGTCGCGAAAATTTGGAAGCCCAAAGCCCTCAGGCTCTTCGCCAACGAGACAACCTTCCTCTTCATTTTCTCGCCGCCAACCGTAATCAGGACAGAACTGCTGCTATCTGGCATCTTGAACTCAACCGACTGTAAAGCCTTAAGAAGCGCATCCGCTAAGTTTTCACCTATACAGGCAGCTTCGCCGGTGCTTAACATCTCGACGCCCAGAATTGGGTCTGCCCCGGTCAGGCGCATAAAACTGAACTGTGGAACTTTGACACCGACATGCGTGACTGGTAGAAGCTCATCTATGCCTAATTTCTGGAGTGTATTGCCAAGCATTATAGCTGTAGATACCTCAATAAGATTGACACCTCTGGTTTTGCTTACATAGGGAAGCGACCTTGATGCTCTCAGGTTACACTCGATAACTGAGACTTCGTCGTTCTTAACAAGGAACTGGATGTTGAAAGGCCCCTTTATTTCGAGAGCCCTGGCAATAGCTCGTGAGTACTGCTCAATTCTCTTTATGACATTGCTACTAAGGGTTTGAGGTGGAATGCTCATAACAGCATCGCCACTATGGACCCCTGCCTGCTCCACGTGCTCGATCACAGCCCCAATCAGAGTGTCTTCGCCGTCTGAGACGCCGTCAACTT
>CAYURV010000085.1:0-4955 GCA_964447115.1 uncultured Candidatus Bathyarchaeia archaeon | reverse complement strand
TATACTGATCGCTGAGAGGATTCTTCCGAAGAGTTTGTCTTTCATTATGAAGCCTCTTAGGAAGCTCTTCGCATAGCAATTTTATTACTGTTCTTGGCACGTTAATAGGCTAATGTTATGCTGTGACTGAGAATCTTGTAACCATTAAATCGAGGAATTGGGTTGACGGATGTGAGACCGGCAGTTCATGTTGCGCGCGGTGCTTCCTTCCTTTTCATTCAGAATCTTGTCACGTCGATAGTTGGGGTTGTCGGCTTCGGCATTATTGCTCGATTGATCACGAAGACGGAGATGGGAGTCTATGTTAGCTTAAGCCTAGTCTTCGCTCTTGCACAGATAGGCGCTAGCTTCGCTTTTCCAAGCGCAGCGGTCAAGTTCATCGCCGAACTGAGGGGAAAGAAAGACGAGAAGGCCGCGGCTGGTGTTGCTTTTCAAATCTTCCGTTTCACCTTCCTAGCGTCAATCCTTATCGGATCTCTCGCCTTCCTGTTTTCAAGCCAGATCTGTTATTTGTTGACTAGAACCACCGAATATCTGGATGTCTTCAAGATCCTGGCTTTAGACCTGGTCTTTGCAGGAGTTCTTCCCAGCTTGAACGGTATCGCGATAGGACTGCAGAAGATGAAAGAGCTGGCCGAGTTGAATATTGCGGCATATATTATCAGAAAGCTTCTTTCCATCACTTTCCTACTTGTTAACCTTGGTTTATGGGGCGTTATGCTCGGCTGGTTGGTCGGTGACCTTTGTGGCTTCTTGCTGTTCTCTGGTTTTCTATTAAGGAGCTTCGGGATGCCCCGTTTCGGTTTCGGCTTGAAGCGTATACTGGGTTTCTCTTGGCCCATATACCTTTCCTCTTGGGTGAGTTTCGGCTACAACTGGTTTGATCGAGCTCTCCTCCTCGCTTATGTTCCTCTTGCCGATGTCGGCGTCTACAATGTTGCAGTCACAGCTTTCGCTGTGATGGCCTCTATTCCCGGAGCGATCTCGACTGCTCTGTTTCCTCAATACTCTGAGTTGCAAGGTAGGGATGGGATGCGCAGTCTAGAGAAAGCGGTAAGGACCGCTTCACGGTACGTCTGTTACATAGTTGTTCCGTTGGCTGTAGGTTTGGCCTCCACAGCTCGTCCAACGATCTCCTTGTTCGCCGGTAGAGCCTATGAGGCGGGTGCAATTCCATTGGCTATACTCAGTCTGTTCGGCGCAGTTACATGCCTCGGCGCTGCTTTGAGCGACATATTCTCAATCACTGAAAGAACGAAGGTATCCGCTTTATTGAATTTGAGCGTTGTCTCGACTAGCATTTGTCTCGGTTTCCTTCTTCTGCCTTCAACTGGAGTTTTTGGAGCCGCTATTCTTAGAGGTGTCGCGATGGCCATCGGTTTGGTATTGATGCTGGTGGTTTTGAAGCGGATAAGACTGTTCGCAGTTGGTTTTGACTATGAAGCTTTACGGAAGAGTTGGGTTGCCAGTTCAGTAATGGCTGTAGCAGTTATTGGTATCCAGTTTCTTCTCTATAGCAAGTATCTTCTTCCTTTGTATGCCCTTGTAGGAGGCGTCATTTACTTGATCATGTTAAGATTCTTGAAAGCTGTGAGGATGCATGATGTTCATTTAGTAAACGCGTTTGTCGGTAAGAGATGGGCGCATCTAGTAGAGCGGGCCAGTGCCCTTGTAGTTTCCTGATTGTTGACCGACCAGAAACAAGGCACATTTTATAGCCGCTGAATATGACTTAAACACGAGCGAATTGGCGGATATCCTGTGTTGCATGAATGGCGGAATTAGACACCATAATATTTAGATTTGTTGCAAGAAAAGATATGATACTATTGTGCGAGTAATAGGATCATGTCAATTAAACTCTAGTTGTTGGGAGAATAGGAATGAGGCTTGAGGTTGGCGTAGGCTTTTCGAAAACTGTCAAGACAAGGTTCCAAGAATATGTGTTCAGTCCTAGGATTTGTGGCGATGATGTAGTATTTCTCGACGCTGGCAAGCCATTGAAGGCGATCGAGAATTACGTTCGTGCTGACGCACAATATCTGCCGTTTAAAAACTTCGTTTTTGAAGAGCTCTATGCTTCACATCTAATCGAGCACCTCAATAATTCAGCCTTGTTCTTGAGAGAATGCCATAGAGTGCTGCGTTCTGGGGGAAAGATATACATTTGGTGTCCAAACTTTTTGTCTCCCAACGCCTGGACCGATCCCACACATAAACATTCGTTCAGTTATCGCTCCTTACATCGATCGCTAAGAAATAGCGGTTTCTCTTCGTCCGTGCATGCGCATGGCCTCTTCTTTGGCAAGATTTTCAACAAACTCCTAGCCTTGATAAGCAATGACCTGGAAGCAGTAGGAACAAGGCTGTAAAAACCTGTCTGGAGCCCTTCAGGGTTTGCGGCCTGATGAAATTGTCCACCTACTCTGTCTCGGGATATCCTGTTACCTGCGATCGCATAGACTGTGAAACGCGATGGAAGAGTTGAAGAATTCCGTTGGCTCAAATCGGTGCCAATCGCATATCTTCAAGATATCCTCTCGACCGGTTCTCTCTATTTGCTCATGAGGTTGAGAAGACGCAGTATTGGCTTTGATTCGATGAGATCCTGAGGAGCTACCGAGTATCAAGCCTTCAGAGAATTCTTATTGAGAGTCCAATGACCAGTGCCTTAGAAAGCGCTCAGAGTATCGTGTCAAGAAGTTGCAAGAAAAAGTTAAATGATATATAGAGTCCATTGCAGTCTTGGTGTGAAAACTGAAAATCCTTGTTTTAGGAGGAAGGTATGATAGTTATAGCGTTGGAGGGGTTAGGAAGTATCTTACGTCCGTTATTCCTTATTTAGTGAGCAGCCATGAGGTAGTTGTTCTAGCTGCTAAACGTTTCTCTGAAAGGAAGTTGCTGAGAGATTTTTCTCAATCTACAAAGGATTCAAGGCTAAGAGTGAGATATGTGACGAGCATGAACCTTAGGCTTGTACCATATTCTTGGGCGTTCTGGCTGATATTACGAAAAACTTTTGCGACAATAGACCTCTACAAGGAATGGCAATTCGATGTGATCTACTCGCATGAGTGGGTTGACGGAACCGTCGGAAGGATAGTCACCTCGTTATTGAAGATCTCAGGAAGGAACATAAAGCACGTTCATCATCCACACGGAGTAGTCTCTTTTGTCACTGGGATTGAGAAACTTCAGTGGCACAGAAGGAATCCTTTCTGGAGTCTCGTACTTAGGTTCATAACGCACAACGAAAAAAAGAATGTTCAGTCCGCAGATGCCGTAATTATGTTCACGAAATATCATGCTAAACTTGGAGAGAAGTGGGCGGCGAAAACTGTATACCCAATACCAAATGGTGTCGATACTGAAAAGTTCAGTCCTAACGTTGACTGTGCCTCGTTTGTTGATAAGTTCAAAATACCAAATGATGCCAAGAAAATTGTCTTTTGCGGTAGAGTAATCATAATCAAAGGCATTGAATATCTTATAGCCGCAACAGCAAAAGTCGCAAGAATCTTGCCGGAAATCGTCTTGGTAGTAGTTGGCGAGTTCCCGCAGTTTCCAAAATCATATTGGAAGGAGATTGCCAGTAGATATGGCGTTTCTGACAAAGTCATATTTACCGGAGCGGTTGAAGATCACGAAGTGCCGCAGGCTATGAAGATGGCGGACGTATACTGCCAACTGACTGCACCGTACTACGGATTCGAAATCAGCTTGATGGAAGCGTGTTCATGCGGGGTTCCATGTGTAGCGGTAGATTGCGGGGAGAGAAGGGAAGTCTTCAGAGATGCGATCGCCTACGTTCCATGGGCCGAACCGGAAACAACAGGCCGGGTCATAGTAAAACTATTGACGGATGATCGCCTAAGAAGAGAGTTGGGAAATGCGGCACGTTCATTAGCTTTGGAATACGATTGGAAAAGAGTAGCAAGTAAATTGATGCAGACTTTAGGGGTCATCTATGGAGAAGACCGAGCATTATCCAAAGAACACTACTGAGCCACGGCAGCAAAAGGGGCGCACATAACTTGCTCGCAAACTCACCTAAACGGTTGCACATCGTCATGACAGTTGAACTGTTACCAGTAACAAGCCTGAGATCAGAAAAGCTAGGAAGAGGAAAGGGAGGTACCACATAGCCATACCAGATATCAGAAATGTGAAGAGGACTGTAACCTCCAGCCAATCGTTTCTTGTCTTTGGGGTCAAACCCAAGTCGAGACCGAGTTTTTGAAGCATATATGCGAAGCCAAATATGTTGGCTGCGATCAGCAGAACGTGGAGGAAGGTGGCTGGAAGAACTACTCCTCCGATAGGATTGCTGTTCGCTTTGAAAGGCACGGGGATTCCTGCATAGAACATGGGGAGCAGCTTGATCTCTAGAATCAGATCCAAGCAGAGGATTCCGACAGCTCCCAAGACGATGATTGAGTGGGCTTTCTTGATATGCCATCCCATCCAAACGGTTCTTCAACACTATCGAACCCACCCGCATTTAAAAATTTGCTGCACGCGCATTACGAAAGAAAATAGGCACGCAGACTGTTACTTACCAACGCTGGTCACAACGACGCTTTGAATTTTCAAGTTGGCTGATGACCAAGATAAGGAAGATGAACATCTTTGCGTTGTACGCAGACGACACGTCTTCCGTTCGACTTCAGGCATAGGCGCTGTCGATTTTGGAGGTTCAACAGAAAACCTTTTCGCGTGTTGTTGTAGGTTTAATAGACGTCGAATCTCACTGAAGACCCGTGGGTAGTCGGCTTGTCCAAGGAAGTTTTGATATCGGCTGGCGGTGGAGGACATACTGGATACGGTTATGCGTTGGCTCAAAGGCTTTATGGTAAGGTTTCTCTGCGCTTTCTGGTTCCTGAGGGGGATGTTTTAAGCGAAGAGCGGCTGAGGAGATTTGGCAATGTTGACTTTCTTTTGAAGCCGCGTGGAGC
>CAYURV010000084.1:0-5014 GCA_964447115.1 uncultured Candidatus Bathyarchaeia archaeon | reverse complement strand
ACCCCCCACCGAATCGCTCAGGTGTATGGAGTAACGGTAACTCTCATATAAAACCTAACAATGGACAGGGATACCTCAGATAGTTTTCTTCACGGGGTCTCTCATGAGCCGTTTCTAGGAGCGTCCTGAGCGAAGTTTTTTAAAGATTTACGGGCAAATATGTGGACAGAAGTTAATGAAAATGGCCAATGTCACCCGATTTGTTTTAACAGACAACTGGTTGCTGAAGGACTTCGAGCCAGGACATGGAGAAAAACTATGTGCATTCAACCCAGATCACCATACAGGCGATTGGATAAAAGCCAGCGTCCCAGGCGTTGTCCATTTAGACCTTATGAAGGAAGGCCTTATACCCGACCCCTTCTTTGGGCTTAACGAGAAGGAGGTTGTCTGGGTTGAGGGCAGGGAATGGTGGTATCGAAACGATTTCGAGGCCTCTTCAGAGCTGGTCTCGAAGCAGAAGGTTGAGTTGTGCTTCCACGGGTTGGATACTTTCGCCACGGTCTGGTTGAACGGTAAGAAACTAGGGCAGACCGACAACATGTTTATACCTTGGAGATACGACGTGAAGAACCTCATAGTAGATGGTAGAAACGTACTAGCTGTCAAATTTGACCCTCCAACCAGTGTACTCGACGCGTTAGAAGCCAGCAAGGGAAGAATGGGTGCGGCTTTCTATACAGGCAGAGTCTACGGAAGGAAATGTCAATGTTCATTTGGCTGGGACTGGGGGCCGAGACTTCCAACCTCTGGAATATGGAAGCCCGTAGAGGTTGTGGCATATGATTTGGCCAAGATAGAGCATGTGACGACTAAGGTCAAGTCGGTGACGCTGAGTACTGCGGAGCTAGTCTTAGAAGCTGAAGTCCATTGCACAAAATATTTCTCGGCGGAGATTGCCTTCGAAGTGTCGTTGAATGGCCAAAGGTTTGCTCGAACATTTTCAAAGAGACTCGTCACCGGAAAGAACACCGTAGAAGCCCACATTAATATTGCTGATCCCAAGCTATGGTGGCCATCCGGGTACGGTGAGCAGCCTCTATATGACTTGAAGGTCTCTGTTAAATCGGGCGCAAATGAGCTCGATCATATGAGCACAAGATTTGGCATAAGGAAAGTGGAGCTCGTCCAAAAAACAGACGAGCAGGGGAAGACATTCATCTTTCACATAAATGGCATCCCCATTTTTTGTAAGGGAGCAAACTGGATTCCCGCCGACTCTATCCTTCCAAGGGTAACTGCAAAGGATTACGAGGACCTACTCAACCTGGCCAAAGAGGCGCAAATCAACATGCTACGCGTCTGGGGAGGCGGCATCTATGAGTCCGACGTTTTCTATGAGCTTTGTGATGAAAAAGGCATAATGGTATGGCAGGATTTTATGTTTGCCTGTGCAGAGTATCCTGAAGAAGAGTGGTTCTGGGAAAACGTGAAAATAGAGGCTGAGGAGGCTGTGAGAAGGCTGAGAGATCATCCCTCCATCGTCCTTTGGTGTGGGAACAACGAGAATCAATGGGGCTTCTATGCGCGTTGGTGGGGCAAGAAAGACAAGTTCTACGGCGAAACGGTCTACCACAAGATCTTGCCTGAGGTTTGCGCCCGTCTCGATCCTTCACGTCCGTATTGGCCTGGAAGCCCGTTCGGCGGTGTCGACCCTAACAGTCAAGCAGAAGGGGACAGGCACAGCTGGGATGTATGGAGTGGCTGGCAAGACTACACCATGTATTGCGTGGACAACGGACGGTTTATCAGCGAGTTTGGCTTCCAAGCCCCACCAACAATGGAGACGATAGAGAGCTTCACAAAGGAGAAGGATCGCTCACCCCAGAGCGAAGTTATGGAACACCACAACAAGATGGTACAGGGCACAGAGAGGCTTTTCAGGTTCTTAGCCGCCCACTTTAAAGTTCCAGAAGACTTCAAAAGCTACGTCCTCCTTACCCAGATCAACCAAGGTGAAGCCCTGAAAACCGGCATCGAGCATTGGAGAAGAAGGAAGTTCATGACGAGTGGCGCGCTTTTCTGGCAGCTTAACGACTGTTGGCCAGTGGCAAGCTGGAGTGTCATAGACTACTACCACCGACTTAAGCCGAGCTACTACTACGTTAAGAGGTGCTTCAGCCCTCTGCTTGTGAGCCTAACTAAAGAAGGGGAATCTGTCAACGCTTGGGTTACGAATGACACTCTGAGAGAGTTCAAAGGCAAAGTTGTTTTGAAGCTGCAAACTTTGAGGGGCAATATATTATCAGCAGCTGAACAAGAGGTATCGATTCCTGCCAACTCATCCAAAATGGTTCTCAGCCAGAAACTGGAGCCCTCAACCGAGAATGCAGTCGACAGATTCTTTACAGCTCAACTTTACTACGGAGATGAGCTTCTGTCCCAGAACACGCTTTTCCTTAAGAGGTTCAAACATGTAGAACTTCCCCGCCCAAAATTCAAAGTCAGAATGGAAGAAGGTGCCAACGTTAGAAGTTTCCGGGTAACGGTTTCTTCTAATGTCTTTGTTAAAGCCGTTTACATAAAGCTACCTCAAAATCTGGGTCGTTGCTTTTACAGTGACAACTACTTTGACCTTTTGCCAAAGTCAGAGAGGACTGTCTTTATCAAGACAGATAGGAAAATGCCTCTGGAAGAGTTGAAGAAGGTGCTAAAGCTCAGATCTGTATAACTCTCTTCTCTCTAGGAATTGAGTCGTCACTAACACATCTGACTAGGGATAGGTTAGGGGAGTTGGAATGAAAAGGTTGAGGTATTGTCGCTTCTGTGGAAAAGAGTTGGTCATTAAGACGCTCCTTGACGGAAGCAATGAGAAATACTGCCCCGAATGTGACCAAGTTTTTTTTGATGAGCCTTCACCAGCCGTTATTGTTGCAGTCACTAATGACGAAAGAATCCTGTTGACTAGGAGCGTTGGCTGGGAGCATCCCTATTGGGGTTTTGTTGCTGGACATGTGAAGTCTGGTGAGACAGCTGAAGAGGCTGCGGTTCGGGAGGTGAGTGAAGAGGTCAGTTTAGAAGTCGCGGGTCTTGAACTTTTAGGAACCTACGCACCTAAGGACCGAGGTCTTCTAATGATAGGGTTCAGGGCTGAGGTACGTAGTACTGATATAAGGAAATCCCAAGAGCTTGAGAGAGCTGAGTGGTTTACGATTCATAAGCCTCTTCCCTTAAGACCCGGTTCAACCTCAGCCCAGATTGCGACCCGAATATTCCCAAACATAGGGATAGTAGAGATTGAAGAGAAAAGTCGATAGGAAAGTGAATTGTTCGTCAATTGCCCTATCTAATGCTGCAAACCTCAAGAGAGAGGTTCCTATGTAGAATGATCTCTTTGATAAGAGAATGCTTTACCGCCTTCGAACCTTGGAACGGGAACTTTTAAATACGAGGTTCTCTCCGCTAATCACAGTTTGATAGTGGGAGGTTCACAAGCTTTCTTGAAGGATGACAAACGCCTACTTTTACTTGATAAGATTATCACACTGCATCAACATCGGAAAGACTCTCTTCTTGAGATACTTCATAACGCCCAGGAACTCTATGGCTACCTTGACAAAGACTTACTCTTGTACATATCCAAGGCTCTGAACCTTCCCCCAAGTCATGTTTATGGAGTGGCAACCTTCTACAACTTCTTCAAGCTGAAAAAGCCGGGCACGCATATAGTTACCTTCTGCATGGGCACTGCGTGTTTTGTAAGGGGTGTTGAGGAGATCATAACGGCGGTGGAACGCGAGTTCAACGTCAAGCGTGGTGAAACAAGCGTTGACGAAAGGCTTTCCCTTTATGTTACGCGTTGCATAGGTGCGTGCGCCATGGCCCCCAACGTGGTCGTTGACAACGAGCTCATAGGCAAAGCTACCAAAGAAGCCACGATAGAAAGGATAAGATCATTGCTCGGAAGTGGTGAGGTTGAAGCCGGATGACATAACTAGGCTTGCTGAGAAAGAGCGAACCTCTCGAGCCTCGTATAAACATAGGATAGATGTATGTTGCTCCAGTGGTTGTCTCCCTTTCGGCTCACTGAATGTGTTAAAGGCTTTTCAAGACGCTGTCAAGGAGTTTGGCGTCGAGAAAGAATGCAAGATTGCTCGAACAGGCTGCGTGGGTACTTGCTCCGTAGGCCCTGTTGTGGTTGTTGAACCCGACGACTACCTCTACCAGAGCGTCACCCCCGAAAAGGCTCGAGAAATAGTAAAGGAACACGTGGTTAGAGGCGCACCCTTAAGGAATCTGATGTACAGTAGCGAGGGGTTCTTCAGGAAACAGCTCAAACTTGTTTTGAGAAACGCAGGGAAGATAGATCCGTTTAGAATTGAGGACTACATAGCCGTCGGAGGGTACTCAGCGTTGATCAAGTGCCTAACAAAGATGAGTCCAAAGGAAGTCATAGACGAGATATCATCGAGCGGCTTGAGAGGCCGCGGCGGAGCCGGTTTTCCAACAGGCCACAAGCTAAACTTTGTCGCAAAAGCCCCATGGTTCCCAAAATTTGTGGTCGCGAACTTGGATGAGGGAGACCCAGGTGTCTTTGCGAACCGGACTCTTGCTGAAGCTGACCCTCACGCAATAGTCGAAGGCATGCTTATAGCCGCTTATGCGATACAAGCCGAAACCGGATACGTGTACATAAGAGCAGAATACCCTTTGGCCATCCAGACTCTTAGAAACGCTATAGAGCAGGCGAAGTCGATGGGGCTTCTTGGCAACAATATCCTTGAGACCTCATTCAGATTCGACCTTGACGCGAGGCTGGGAGCCGGAGCCTTTGTAGCCGGCGAAGAAACAGCTATACTCGCATCGATAGAAGGACGCAGAGCAATGCCGCGTCCACGACCACCTTACCCCGCTACTTCAGGCTTGTGGGGGAAGCCAACCCTTATACAGAACGTTGAAACCCTCGCCAACATCCCCTTAATCATAATTAATGGCGGGGCATGGTTCGCAAGAATGGGCTCCTTAGGATGCAGTGGAACCAAATGTTTCTCACTCACAGGCAAGGTTAACAACC
>CAYURV010000083.1:0-5066 GCA_964447115.1 uncultured Candidatus Bathyarchaeia archaeon | reverse complement strand
CCCTCGTCCCGGTCGAAACGTGGTTGCGGACGGTCGATCTCTTCCCTGACGATTATGGGATTTTCCGGCGCTGTCGGAAGCTTAAGCTTCTGCGGTTCGCCAATGAAGCTTCTAAAGGCCTCTTTAACTTCTTCGCCGCTCGGTTTTGATGCCAACTCGACTGAAACAGCTTCAATATGGCCGTCCTTAACGTTTACTCGGTTACAGCTGGCACTTATGGCTATCTCTGCGGGGTGGACCTTTGCGCCATCAAAAGACCCCAAGAGCTTCCTTGTTTCGTTTTCCATCTTCTCCTCTTCCTTCGAGATGTAGGGGATAACATTGTCAATTATATCGAGAGAGGCAACACCTGGGTACCCGGCTCCGCTCAGAGCCTGCATGGTTGTGACGATCACCTTCTTCAGGCCGAACGCCAATAAAGGTTTGAGAGTCATAACCATCTGGATAGTTGAGCAATTGGGATCAGTTGAGATGAACCCCTTCCAACCCCGACTTTTTCTCTGAATAGGAATGAGGCTCAATTGCTCCGGGTTTACCTCAGGTATCAAAAGCGGAACATCCTCTTCCATTCTGTGAGCGCTGGCCTTACTGAAGACCGGATACTCAACTGCAAACTCCTCTTCGACAGGTCCGGCTAGGTCTCCAGGTAAGGCTGAGAAGACAAAGTCGACATTGCCTGCCTCGTTCACGGCTTTCAGGCTTGTGTTTGCCACAGTCATCTCGCCAATATCCGGGGGCATCATGGTTTCCATTCGCCATACGCAGGCCTCTTTGTATTTCTTGCTTGCGGAGCGTTCTGAAGCTGCGAGCACAGATATTTCGAACCAAGGGTGTCCCTGGAGGAGTTGGATGAACCTCTGCCCAACCGCTCCTGTTGCTCCTAATATCGCGACTTTACGTCTCAAGCACATCCCTCACAACTTTAACAGCGTCTTCCATTCTTGACTCGTCAATGAAAATGTTTATGGTGGCTTTACTTGATGTGATCTCGATTATATTTATGTTTCTTGAGGCTAGGGCTGCGGATACCTTAGCTACCCATCCGGGCGAGTCTATAAAGACAGGATGGGTCAACTCGATGAGCCCAATGTTGCTTCTACTGCTTAAAGCCTTGCTCAAGTTGAGGCTATGAAGACTATTAATGAGCTTCCGCGCGTCTTCGGACGATGTAAATATGGTAAGAGACCTTTTTCCTGTACTGATACCGAAAATTGGCCTATTGCCGAATAAAGCGAAAAGTCTACTCATATTTTTCGGACCAATGTCACAAACCAGGCTGACAGCTAAGAGGCCTTTCTTCTCCGAGATCTCGGAAGATGCCGGGTTGAAGACACCTGTAATCTCGGTTCCACCGATTTTGATATCATTCAGGAAGCTAACGACTCTCAACTTTTGGTCTGGAAGCTTGTACTTCAAGGCCTCGGCCTTGATGATCTTTGCGCCTCCATGAGCTAAGGCGAACATCTCGTGAATGTCCAGCTTTCTGAGTGACCTGGCTTCGGACACGATCTTGGGATCAGCTGACATCACGCCTCCCGTCTCTTTAACAAGTATTACCTCGTCTGCTTTGAGACAGTTCGCAATGACCATTGCAGTTGTGTCGCTTCCCCCTCTGCCTAGAGTTGTGATGTTTCCTTTCTCGTCGCGTCCAAGGAATCCGCAGATGACTACTATCTTCTTGCCTAGGAGAGGTTCTATGTAGCGTCTAGCTTGCTCGCAGGTCTTTGCCATGTCCGGTTCGGCGTCTCTGAAGTTGGAGTCTGTTATGATTGGCCAATTTTCGCCGTCGGGGTCAATGTACACCGCCTCTGCGCCTAAGGACCTTAGGGCTGAGCAGAAGATCCGTGCACTGGTTCTTTCACCCATCGAGACTATCTCCGCGTAGTCTCGGTCGTCCACATTGCCTATCTGAGACAGAACACCGATCAAGTTGTCAGTGGCCCCAGCCATGGCTGACACAACCACAGCAATCTCATTGTAGCCCGACATCAGAACCATTTCAGCTGCCTTTCTCATCTTCTCGCCTGACGCAAGGTCCGCACCGCCAAATTTTATGACGACTCTGTTGCCCAAAAACCTTGACCACCTGAACCACAAAGTTCCTAAGGTCTAGCTTAATATGTCATCCATGCTGTAGATGCCGGGCTTAGTCTGTTTGCAGATCCATTCCGCCGCATGAAGGGCTCCTTGCGCGAAGACCCTCCTCGAGAACGCCGTGTGCTCCACTCGGATCATCTCATGGGGACCAGCGATTATCAAATCGTGAACCCCTGGAATCCCTCCTGCCCTTACTGATAGGATTTCGAGTTCGTTGGGTTTCCTAGCGCTTAGGCCCTCTCTTCCGTAAATAGTAGAAGAGTATCCTCTGGCTTCAGAGATGAGAGTGCCCAGTTTCTTAGCTGTTCCGCTCGGAGCATCCTTCTTTCCGGTATGGTGAACCTCTGTTATACTAAAGTCGTAATCGGGTGGTAGAAGCGCCAAGGTCTTCGTCAGCCTGAACATGATATTGATTCCTAATGCGTAATTCGGCGAGAAGACGGCTGGAACCTTCTGCGAAACCACATCTCTAATCTTCTGCATCTGCTCCTCTGTGAGACCAGTTGTACCCATGATTATACGCTTGCCAAGGCTAGCCACCAACGGAAGATTTGAGACTTCAGCCTCGGGAGTCGTGAAGGTTATGTAAACATCGGCCTCTTTGACAGCTTCCCCTAAGCAGGAAGGGTCAACTATCCTGACATCAGAATTACAGATTCCGACCTCTCTAAGGGTCTTCCCAATATCTGGGTTACCGGGCGCCTCCACGGCTCCGACCATCCTGAACCCTCGTGCCACAGCCTCCTCAATTAGCGTGCTACCCATCCTTCCCGTTGCACCGGCGACGCATATCTTAATCATAGGGTAGTCCTCGACAACTCCTTTCGTCATATAGCCTTTTGCCCAAGTCAACATCAAAAAAATTCTCTATGGGCTGCAAGATTTCTGGCGTTTTCTCGTAGACTGTCCTCGCCGCGCTTAGAACGGTCTGTAAACCTTTCTTGGTCATCTTGCCTAGTGGACGGCGACAGGGACCGGAAGGCATGCCTAGAATATTCATCAGCGTCTTGTAGGCCAAGGGGTTCCTCGCCTTGCATGTGGCAGGACCGTATGGCGTGTCTTCCTCGGTTTTGACCGTCACTATTGAGAAAAGAGGTTTAAGCGCCTCTGAAAGCCTTTCAAACTCTAGGGTTTTTCCTTTCAGGAATGTTTGGATGAATTCCTGAACAGGTCCCGGGGTGACATTTGAGGCCACTGAGATTACCCCACTCGCTCCTATGTCGGGGTCTTTAATCATAGCGTAGGTTTTATCGTCATCTCCCGAGAGGATGTCGAAATCCTTTCCACAAAGGCGCCTTGTCAACCTCATGTTTTCAAGGTTTCCCGTTGCTTCTTTGACTGCTCTCACATTTTTGAACTGAGAATGCAGGATTGCGAGGTCTTGGGGAAGCAGCTGCGTCCCAGTTCGGCCTGGAATAACATAGGGGATAATCTGGACATCTGGGAATTCGCATGCGATAGGTTCGATGTATTCTTTCCTTATCTCCAAAGAACTGGGCCCATTGTAGTAAGGCTCCACGAGCAGGACGCATTTCACGCCGAAGTCTGCAACTTCCCGCGTCGCCTTGACTGATTCTTCTGTGTTATTGCTTCCAGTTCCTCCTATAATTAGGCATCTTTCTTTTGAGAACTCAAATACTTTCTCGATGACCTTGATGTGCTCTCTCCACGTCAGGGTCGGGCTTTCACCCGTCGTTCCTACGGCTAGTATGCCTTGTACATCTCCCTTCAGCTGGAATTCGACAAGGCTCTGTAACCCTTCATAGTCGACCTGGCAATTTTTCTTCATCGGTGTTATTATAGCTGTGTAGCACCCGCTGAACGCTTGCATTCGGCATTTCACCTCAATACCGTCAGATGTTCTAGTATCGATATTTATGTTTTTCGTTCTTTCTTTACGAATTTCGGATTTCGGTCACGACTATATTAATCAAAAGAATCTATAATGAAAGGTAGAGGCTGAGCCATCATTAAGCCAAAGAACCTCATATAATTCTGATATAGCCTTCACTGTCACAGCTCCAAGACATTGGATATCACAAGCTTTTATTCTTATTACTTGTAAATATCAAAGCAAGATACCAAAGAATAGGATTTAGTTGAGGAACCAGACATGCGAGGTGAATGGTTTAACCAAGCTCGTTTTGGGATGTTCATCCATTGGGGAGTTTACTCAGTTCCAGCCCGAGGCGAATGGGTGCGGTACGTAGAACGAATACCATCAAGCGAATATGAAAGACTTGCTCAGAAGTTTAACCCTGAGAGATACAACCCAGAAGAGTGGGTCGACTTGGCGTTAGAGGCTGGGATGAGGTATATGGTTCTCACGACGCGTCATCACGACGGCTATTCCCTTTTCGACAGCGAAGTCTCGGATTTTGCAGCAGCCAAGACCGCTGCCCAACGTGACCTCGTCGCAGAATATGTGGAGGCATGCAGAAAGAAAGGAATGAGAATCGGCTTCTATTACTCACTTCTCGATTGGCGATACCCCGCGTATTTCGAAGGACCAAAGAAGGACCCTGAGGGATGGGCAAAGTTCCTAGAATACGTACATGCCCAAGTTAGGGAGTTATGCTCCAATTATGGGAAGATCGATGTGCTCTGGTATGATGGATGGTGGCCGTGGACTGCCGAAGATTGGAGGTCAGCTGAGCTTAACGAGATGGTTCGCAAGCTCCAACCCGGCATCCTCATTAACAACCGTTCTGGACTACGCGAAGACTTCGGCACACCCGAGCAGAAGATAGAGCCCACAGCAGATGTGAACTATATGTGGGAAACTTGCATGACAATGAATGATAACTGGGGGTACTCTGCGGCTGACCGAAACTGGAAGTCAATCAAACAGCTTGTCATGAATCTAGTCCACTGCGCGAAGGATGGGGGAAACTACCTCCTTAATGTAGGTCCGAAATCCGATGGAACCATTCCGCTTCCATCCGTCAGACGCTTGAAAAGGATTGGCA
>CAYURV010000082.1:4001-5092 GCA_964447115.1 uncultured Candidatus Bathyarchaeia archaeon | reverse complement strand
GACACCGTACCCTACGAAGGAGTCTCCTTCGTCAGCTTTTCGCACCAAAAGGAATGTGCCGCCTTCCTCCCAACGTCTAGGGACGCCGGGATAGTACTTCTTAATTGTGAAGACCTGTCTGAACCATTCTTCCTTCGTGATTCTCAAGATGTAACTTCTAGGAAAGACAGATGCATCCTTTTCCAAACCTGACACAGCCAGTCTGCATTATTGAGGTATTCCTTCCCGTTTAAGAGATTTATCATCATTGCAGAATAAAGCAATCCTAGAGGGATATAGGCAACATCTCATAGATTTTTTTTAGCTTGACCATAGGCTTAGGATACTCCTCCCTCACATACGCGAACATGGCTTGCTGCCACACCTAATTCCTTAACCCTCACTCAATGTTTGGTCTTCGCTCATGATAGTCAGTGTTCTGTTCAAAGGCGTACGCAGCCCGCAGGATTGTGCCCTCGTCAAAGGGTTTTCCAGTTATTTGCAGACCGAGTGGTAGTCCATCTACAAAGCCGGCTGGAAGAGATATCGCTGGATAACCAGTCAGATTAGCAGGGACAGTGAGTATGTCGCACATGTACAACGTCAATGGGTCACTGATCTTCTCGCCAATGTCGAAGGGCAGAAGAGGCATTGTAGGCCCAACAAGGACATCAAAATCTTTTAGCACCTTCTCAAAATCCCTGCGGATGATCGTCCGAACCCTAAGTGCCTTCAAGTAATATTGGTCGTAGTAGCCTGCTGACAACGCATATGTGCCAAGTATTATGCGTCTTCTGACCTCCATCCCGAAGCCGATCCTTCGATCCTTCGCATAGACAGTTGACCAGTCTCCTTCATCACGTTCATCGCGATACCCATACCGTAAACCATCGTAACGCGCTAGGTTGGAACTCGCCTCAGACATCGCTACAACATAATATGCGGCTAACGCATAGTTCATGCTTGGCAATGAGACCTTCTCGTAAACAGCTCCAAGGCTCTCGAATAGATCAACTGCCTTCCACACAGCCTTCTTAACTTCATCTTCAACCCCCTCGCCAAAGAACTCACGCGGCAGACCAATCCTGAGCCCCCTCACATCATCTTTGAGT
>CAYURV010000082.1:0-3901 GCA_964447115.1 uncultured Candidatus Bathyarchaeia archaeon | reverse complement strand
GATCCACCCGGTACCTTTCTCAGATTCCACGGGTTATGTGTGACGCCAAAGTAGCTGGTCTCGGTGGTTGTCCCCATTGCGAACTCGTCCATGTTTGCCTTGCCGATAATTATTGCGTCTTCATTATGGAGCTTCTTGATGACGGTAGCATCGTATGGTGGAACATAAATCTCAAGCATTCTAGAAGAGCATGTTGTTCGGATTCCCCGGGTGCACATATTATCCTTAACGGCTACAGCTACACCTGCAAGTCGGCCTAGTCTTTCTTTTTTACGGGCTTTCTCGTCTATCTCTCTTGCCCTGTTCAGGCCTTCTTCTCTTGTAAGCGTGACAAAGGCATGTATCTTCTCATCAACCCTTCGCACTCTATCTAGAGTAGATGCTATGTATTCCTCAGCCTTTAACTCCTGGCTTCTGATCATATGTGCAGCTTCTACCGCAGTTAACTCATACGGTTTTGGCATAGTTGACCCCTCACAATCTACTGTCCCTACTAGACTATTCTGGGAGACTTGAAGAAGCCATCCTCTTTTCTCGGCGCATTTTCCAGGGATTCGTCTTTGGATAGTGAATCTTTGGCCTTATCAGATCGGTGGATGTTGACAAGATCCAGAACATGGTAAGTGGGTGGCACATTCTCGGTATGTGCCTGATCAATATCCCTAAAGAAGTCAAGAATCCTGTTTAACTGTTCTGTAAAAAGAGCTTTCTCCTCCTCAGCAAGATCTATGTGTGCGAGCCAGGCAATGTGCTCGACTTCTTCTTGCGAAATATGCCGTTTTTTGGCCGACTTCACTACTGAAACCCTCATCCACGTCTTTCTGCCTAGATAGGCGGTTGTTGACTTTTTGAAGTATTTTATCGATTCCTAGATATAAGAGTGAATCCGCAGCTCTTGTGGCTGTTATCAGTTGTTCCTCAGATTACGAGACTTGGTAACTGCTCAATCTCTTCTGTTTTGTGTACCATGGCAGTATTTTACTTTTTGCCAACCATCTCTCAAGAGGAAGCCTAAGCCTCTTGCGAAGCTCGTCGAGACTCTCCTTAAGTGTGTCAAACTCGGAGCATTCCTTTCTCAGGGCTTCTCGGCAAATCTCCCTAAACCTCCACACGCCCAGTGGAACCCATTCAGGATAGACCTCCATCAAAACAAGGGCTCCAGCTTGCCTCCTAATAAGCCTAAGGTACTCCAAGACCGGCAGCCTAGCTGCATAATAGGCTCCAGCAAGATCTGATGCGTACGACTTGCGTCCCCATACGAGCTCATAATCGACGCCTGGAACCGTGTCAGCTGGACCCAGCCAGGCCTCTTGAGCCTCAAACATCCAAGACGATGGGAAAAGCAGGATCTGGACGTTGTTGGCGAGGGCTTGGTGTCCGAAGACCATGAATCTGCCTATCCATGGGTAGTCTAAGATTTCCATGTGGATTCTTTTTGACAACACGTCGTCGATAGCTGTAATACTCCACTCTGTTGGGACAAGGCGTCTCCGCTTCTTCGTTCCCAATAGTCCTATCGATAACATGCGTGTAATTTGCCGTTGGCTTATATCAGAATCGTAAAGTACCATGATACCTTGCGTAGCCCTCAGGTCTGTGTCAGATACTACTTTATCAACTGGCTTCGGAGCCTGAGGGTTCTCTGCCAAGAGCACTTGCTTGATCGATGCTGAAGGCCCAGCGGGAGGTTCCCTAGGTGAGAAGACAACGTTTAGCCGAGGCTTTTTTGTGAACCACATCTCTGTATCCATAGGTTTCGATGCCATGACAATCTCTTGGAAGGTCGAAAGAAGCCTTGTGGGTGTCCTTGCTAGATTTATATCTGTCAGATGTTTTCCTCGCACGAGAGTAAACCTGTACCTAAGAATTTCGTCCAGCGACTTGTCCAGCCACATCTCGGGTAGGTCCATAATTGAGGTATCCGTAGAGGAGATCGGAGGTACTAAAGGTCCTGCTAACACCTTCGGGTAGTTCCAAGAACCTACAAAGACTGCTGGAGGAGAGGAGCCAAATATATTCTGGTCAGATAGTCTCTTCTCAAGCTTCATCAAGGTTTCAGCCTTGGTGAGGATGGGGCAAACCGGCTTTCCGCACAGCCTTCTATGACCTTGGCATGAAGCGCAGAGATTCCGTTGCCGTTCGCCCACTGTGACCCTGAAGAGCCGAGCCTGAACAGACATCCCACTCTACTCGACTTCTGTTACACCAACCTAAACTAAGTCGACATAAAAGATATCCTTATCTGTACACATAGGATTTAAGCTGGAGAGAGAAGCTCTTATATCTCTCAAGATGGTCGTTAAGCGAGGCAAACTCGCCTTATAAGGTGTGCTCTGATGGACCAGGTCGAAGTGCTGCTCATAGCATTTGGACTAGCAATGGATTGCCTCTCTGTCGCAATCACGAGCGGATTGACTATGAGAGGTTCAATGTTGAGTAGTGCCCTAAGAATTGGCCTATCTTTTGGGTTCTTTCAAGCATTTATGCCAGTGATAGGATGGTTGGGAGGCACTAGCGTTATCAGCTTCGTCTCAGGCGTTGACCACTGGGTTGCTTTCGGGCTTCTTTGCCTGATTGGCTTCAAAATGATTCTTGGGTCATTGAGGAAGGTACCAAGCGAGGGTAAAGATAATCCGCTAAGTATCTTTTCGTTGCTGATGCTTTCGGTTGCGACAAGTATTGATGCCTTGGCTGTAGGGGTTAGCTTTGCGTTCCTTGAGACACCCATTGTTGCGCCTGTGGTTATGATTGGATCAGTAACATTTTTGATTTCTAGCATTGGGGTCTATCTCGGGAAAAGATTTGGACATTTCTTCGGGAATAAGGTCGAAGCAGTAGGAGGCTTCATTTTGATCGCCATTGGTGCAAAAATCCTCATTGAACACACTGTCTAGGAGATTCTTGAATCTCATCAGCGTGTTTACCTACCAGGAAACTCAACTCATTCTTTCCAGAAGCACGATTACTTCTGGAAATGCCCCAATCTCGTAGTCCGGACGGAGAAGACCCGGGTTGATCCTTCTTGAAGTGTTAAACCACACAGTCTTCATCCCAGCCGCCTTTGCACCGGCTACATCCGTGTGTATTAGATCTCCAACATGGACCGTTTGTGAGGGTTCCTCGCTTAGCTCGGTAAGGGCTTTCTCAAACATAGTTTTGTGGGGCTTACAGTAACCGTTTTCATCCGAGAAGACGGTTGTGCTAAAGAATCTTAGAACCCCATGTCTTGCCAGAATTTCCCTCATGCATTCGCCAGACGTAAATCCAGTGTCACAGATTACACCTAACTTGTACTTTGAGCTCAAAGGGTCAAGGGTCTCCCTGACGCCTTCAACAAGCTGCGGGGGATCCATAACGGCGAGTTCCCGAAACTCTTTGAGAACCCTCAATCTGCGATCTTTTGGAAGCTTTGCGGACAACCTTTTTAGAGTGTAGTCCAGCCTCTCTTCGACTGGAACAAAGCGATAGTTTTCGTCTCTCCAGACTCTACGGACATATTCCTGAGTCGTCATATAGGCTTGTTTTATCTCGCCGTAAGTTCTCTTAACGTTTGACCTAAATAGTGAGTCTGTCAAGCATTTGATCCTTTGATCTGTATAGTCCTTATCCTTGACTAAAGTGTTCCACATATCGAATGTGACCGCCTTAATCAAGGACGCTGTGCACCCCTAGCGTTCAAGCACGAAGGTTTTTTTAGTCACTGGACGCTCTCTGACCTCGTGGATGAGCATCTCCATTCTATCGCCTATGCCGAGAATGGGGGTCTTCTCAAGATCATCTAAGGCCCTCTGGAGTTTTGAGTTTCTCTCGGCGTAGACTGTAAACAATGACTCATTCTTCTTCACGGTGTCACCTATCTTCTTATGAAGACAGATTCCCGCTCCCTTGTCTTTCGGTGCAC
>CAYURV010000081.1:0-5143 GCA_964447115.1 uncultured Candidatus Bathyarchaeia archaeon | reverse complement strand
TACCTATGAAAAAAGTCCCATCTTCAAGAACAAGAACAGCCTTTCGGGCTTCATGAGGGCGCTTTCCGGCTTTCAAACGACCCTTCCCTCAGCAATTAAGAAACGCACATTTAAGTGTTACGGTTCTGTAAAGTTTCACTAGTTGCATTCATGTATGATTGAGCTATGGAATTCAGGCATCTCTCAGCTTCCTTTAGTCTATGTTTCTTTCCTGAAACCCATCTACCGGAAACAGTCAATGCCGTCTTTCTTGCCTTCATCATCCTTTTTACCTCACGTTCGGAGGGCCCACCTCTGGCCCTATGAGACTCGACAAAACTGGAGAAGTCAACGGCTTTGCGTATTTCCTCCACTTTCACATCGAGTGGAGAGTCCAGAAACTCTTTGGACGCCACCGATAATAGTTCGGGCGTCAAATCCGTCAGCGATCTTCCCTTCTCTATCAAGACTCTAACGGCAACCCCTACAATTCTATGAGCAGTTCTGAATGGTACCTTGTGATTTCTGACAAGGATATTAGCCAGTTCTGTTGAGGTTAAGAAACTCAGCGCAGTATTGTCTAGGAAATTAGGTCTCACCCTAAGATTTGGAAGGATATCAGTGAACATCTTTAGGCAGCCCTTCGCATTATCGATCGCGCCCCATAGCCTAGGTGTGACTTCCTGGAAGTCCAAGTTATAGGAAGATGGCAACGCCTTCAACGCCACGGCGGATGCCATATAATCGCCAATGATGAGGCTCATCCTGGCCCGTATAACCTCCAGAACATCAGGGTTTTTCTTCTGAGGCATAATGCTACTCGAGGAAGCCAACTCGTCTGGGAGCTCAATCATACCAAACTCGACTGTGCTCCAGACTATCAAGTCTTGCTCGAGACGGGTGACGTCCACAGCCATTATTGACAACATAGCCAAGACCTCAAGCAGGAAATCCCTTGTGGTCACAGCGTCTAGGGAGTTCTCGAGAACCCCGGCGAAGCCCAGTAGGTCCGCAACTCTTTCACGGCTTATCGGAAAGCTTGTCGTTGCCAAGGCTCCTGCTCCCATTGGGCATAAGTCAACGCGGGTGTAAGCTTCTTTGAACCTTTCGAGAGTTCTTTGCAGAGAGTCAAATTGTGCAAGTAAATAGTGAGCGAAGGTCACTGGTTGGGCTGGTTGAAGATGCGTGTATCCAGGTATGATTGTGTTCAAGTCCCCCTGGGATTTTAGGAGCAAAGCCTCCTGTAGCTCACGCACCGCCTCTATCAGACTTAGAAGTTCCTCGCGTAGGTTCATCCTTATGGCTGTGGCGACTTGGTCGTTTCGGCTTTTAGCCAAGTTCAGGTTTCCGCCAACGTCGCTCCCTGCCTCCTCAAGCACTTTCTCCTCGACGGCCATGTGAGCATCTTCAATGTCCGGCCTTAAAACCAATCCTTTGTCGAGCTTCACCAAAGCCCCCAATATCTTCTCCCCATCGTTCCGCCCGATGATCCCCTTCTCAACAAGCATTATCACATGGGCTTTGTTAATGCTTATGATGTGCCTTAATATCCTTGTGTCATCTTTGACAGAAGATGTGAATTCAACAACATCTTTTCTAACAGATGTGAGCCTACCTTTCCTTAGAAGATCAGACATTGGATTTCCTTTCCGCCTTTTTCTTAAGAGCGTTCGCCACCCTTGTCGGCAAGCCCCAGAGCTCAATAAAGCCAGCTGAAAACGATTGGTCAAAGGTAGTGTCGATGTTGTACGTTGCCAGGTCCTTGTCGTAAAGTGACATGGAAGAAGAACGCCCGACTATCCGCAGACTACCTTTATACAGTTTAGCCTTAACCTCTCCGCAGACACATTCCTGAGTCTTATCGACGAAAGCGTCAAGGTCATCCTTAAGCGGATCCATCCAGAGACCAGTGTATGTGAGGTAGGCCCACAATGCATCTACCTCTTGTTTGAATGACAATTCATGCCTTGTCAACACTAGCTTCTCTAGATCCTTATGCGCCTCGATGATAACAGTGGCTGCGGGGCATTCGTAGACTTCTCGGGACTTGATTCCTACTAATCTGTCCTCAATGTGGTCGATGCGTCCGATCCCGTGCTTGCCCGCAACTTTGTTAATAGTCTGTATAAGAGTCACGGGTTCCATCTCCTGCCCGTTCACCGCCTTTGGCATGCCTTCTTCAAACTTCAATACCAAATATTCAGGCGCATCAGGAGCCTTCTCCGGGGAAATCGTCCATTCAAAGATGTCCTCAGGCGGCTCTTGATCTGGGTATTCTAAAACTCCGCATTCAATTGATCTACCCCAAAGGTTCTGATCTACGCTATAGGGCCTGTCAATGTCAACTGGGATTGGGATCTCGTTTGCTTCGGCGAACTTAATCTCAGCATCCCGTGTCATCTTCCATTCCCTAACGGGCGCTATCACGTTTAGACCTGGAGATAATGCTTTCACAGAGACTTCCATGCGAACCTGATCGTTGCCTTTCCCAGTACATCCGTGCGCAACTGTAGTGGCGCCTTCCTTCTCTGCCACCTCGACAAGTTTCCTAGCTATGAGCGGACGAGAAAGCGCGGTGCTGACAGGATATTTTTCTTCATATAGGGCGTTGGCTTTCACAGATTGGAACACGTAATCCTTGGCAAATTCTTCTTTTGCCCCTATTGAGTAATGCCTTATCACACCTAGATTGTACGCCTTTTCTTCGATGGCTTTAAGGTCTTCTTTCTGGCCCAAATCGAGTGTGACCGTTACAACTTCGGACTCATACTTCTGCTGAAGCCATTTGAGAAGAACTGAAGTATCCAATCCACCCGAATATGCTAGGACTATTTTGTTCCTCAAACCTTTTCTATCTCCAAGGTTCTACCGAGAGAAAGGGAAAACCTTATATATACTTATTGGTCAAATTATGCGAAAAATAGATATAAGTGACTGAAAATGGTCGAAGCCTCCCTTTCAAGAACAGTTCAGTCTCTCATACAAGATGATCCTCCACTCCAAGACGCTCTTAGGAGAGGTTACGGAAACTTCAGCGCGATAGCCCGTCTACTCAAGCCTAGGGTTGAGAAGGCTCTGGGAAGGAAGGTCGCACTTGAAGGGTTGATAACAGCCGTCAAGAGAGCCAAGCCTGGCTTCGCGCCTAGCTCGGAATATTTGAAGATCATTGCAGGGAGCGTCATAAACCTCAGAACGGATGTTGCCAAAATATCTCTGGAGAAAACCAGGAGAAACCTTGAGAAGGCAAGGCTTATATCGGCAGACTTCCCTGAAGCCTTTTTCCAAGTTCTGGAAGGTGCAACTACTCTAACGCTGGTTACTGATCAAAGAATCTTTGACCGAATTCAGTCCGTTTTCAGGGAAGTGGAGACACTGGAAGAGAAAGAGAACCTTACAGCCATAATCGTGCAGAGTCCAAGGGGCATAGTTGACACTCCTGGATGTATTGCGTCTTTCTACAACTCGATCTCCATGGCGCAAATTAACATTGAGGAGACTATCAGCTGCTTCACAGAGACCATAATAGTACTCCGCATGGAGGATGCTGCGAGAGCCTTCAGTCTCCTCACAGACTTCATAGCAAACGCTAGGAAAATAACGTACATATCCTAGCGAGCTTTTGGCGTCTTTCGTTTCTGCTTCAAGGGCTAAAGGAAGCCTTCAAGGAATCGTTTTCCTCGTAACAGGCCATCTTCTGGAGAGAAGAAGGGGTCCTCGTGTTCGATGCTAAGTACAGAGTCATACTTCACTTCTTTGAGCGCTGTTAGGTAAGCGCTCCAATCTAGGCTTCCCCAGCCTGGAATTCTATATCTCCACCAACCCTCTCCAAGAACGCCGACTTCCCTAAGCTTGAACTTCAAGATCTCTGTATCTTTGGCATGAGTATGATGTATTCTAGGACCAAACATATGAACTGCCTTGACGTAGTCAATGTGTTGCCATAATAGATGTGACGGGTCAAAGTTGAGGCTCAATGTCTTGTCAGGGACTGCCTCCAAGGCTATCTGGAAGTGATCCAAACCTTGGAGGTTCGTGGCAAACCAGTTCTCCAGAGCGATCTTGATGCCTTGCTCTTTGGCCTTGTCAACTAGAGGATTGAAGACTTTGGGAAAATCTTCCTTTAGAGTCCGTATCTTGCTCTTTCCTTCAACAGGAAAACCAGCTAAGGTACAGACGACTTTGACGTCCAGGATTGATGCGGCTTCTAACACTTTCTCAAGGAACTTCTGCTCCAGTGGATTTTCTAGGATCTTCACACTGTAGAAGGCTAGGCTCGTAATCTGCAGGTCTTTGCCAGATAGGACACGCCTAACCTCTCCCGCGTCTCCGCTTAAGACTCGGTCAATATCCAACTGTTTCGATGCCGGCGAGACGCCCATCTCCAAACCCTTAAAGCCGTTAGTCGATGCCCAGTCTACAAGGTCTTTGAGTTTCCAGTTACTTAGTGGAAACGTGAGAAATCCCACAAACATTATTAACCCTCGCTCCATATTTCAGCCATCTTTCCTATATAGGTTTGGCCCAGTCCGGTTCAAGCTAAGTAAATACCACGGATGCGTAGAAGAGATGACTGCTGCAACATCTTATTTATACTGGTTTTTTCTAACATCTCACCGCAAGCGACTTCCTCTAGAATTTCCGGATGAAGGTGAAAAGATGCAGAGAAAAGTGAAGTTGGGCTTTGTAGGCTGCGGTCTGATGGGGCAATGCGTTCACTTGCCTTCCTTTCACAAGGTCAAGAATGCTGAGATCACCGCTATTGCCGAATTAAGGCCTAAGCTCGCCAAAGCCGTCGCAGAAAGATGGAAAATCAGAAAAATCTACTCTTCTCACCTCGAGATAATTGAAGACAAGGAGATCGATGCTATAGTCGAGATCACAAACAAGTCTGCACATGCAACCATAGCTATAGATGCCCTCAAAGCCGGGAAGCACGTCTTCACAGAGAAGCCAATCGCCACGAACAGCAAGGACGCTGGAGAGATGGTAAGAACGGCAGAGAAGCATGATGTCAAACTCATGGTTGGTTATATGAAGCGGTTTGACACGGGTGTTTTGAAGGCAAGAGAAGTATTCGAAGAGTTCGCCGAGAACGATAAGATAATTTATGTCAGATCCCACCTCTTCGGAGGAGATTGGATATGCGGCCCAACAGCTGAGGATA
>CAYURV010000080.1:0-5222 GCA_964447115.1 uncultured Candidatus Bathyarchaeia archaeon | reverse complement strand
CTCATCTGAATGCACTTAAATTGTCTATCAACATGTCTATGGTCTTTCGGTCCTCAAGTCCCGTTATTGGGTTCATCGAAACGACAAACTCGAACTCTCCCAAGAGATTATGGATATTCCTCATCTCTTTTTGTGAAGGCTCTGTATAACGGAAGACCACATTGCCTAGGAGGTAGAAGTCCAAGTCCAACACCCTGTTCCCTAATAGAAATCCCCTTTCAAAACACGGTCTAGGGCAACTCACTGGGTTGTCGATGCCTAGAAATCTGGCGGTGTGGCACCTTCTTGTCGATGTAACTGGCGTAAGATGCAGGTGAACAGAAAGGTTAAGCCCCGCATCTCTTAATGGCTTGAAATGTGGAAAGCAAGGCGGGATCCAGTCAAGATCAACATTTCTCACGCCACGTTCCAAGAAGAAGTTGATTGTTTTGGCATTATTCAGATTCGTCTGATAGAATAGTTTGGCCACATGTCTTCTTGCCATAAAACTTGCTTCGAAGTTCGTTATCTGCTCCCATGGACATCTGGCGGGGATGAACACCAATTGTCTTCCTAGTTGAGGCGTCAGGTTGGGATTATGCTCTAAAAGGCTTAGAACGCCTAAGTCATTGAATATTAATCCGGCATCTCCCTCTCGATTAAGAAAATCTAGCTGCTTCTTAACCTCTCCTAGGTTTGTCTCGGAAATCCTGGGCGTCAAATAACTGAACTTTTTTCCAGCCTCCTTTACTATTGTGTAGGCTTCTTTCAGATTTCCTAGGTTTGGGATTTTCCATTCGCAGAACTCTGACCCGAAACGTACTCCTGAACAGTTGCTATGAACCGACTCTCTGAGGTTTTTCATGTTCTCTGTTTGGATTGTTACCCTCATTTTCTATGCTCCAGGACCTTGAATTGATATTTTAGCCAAGCAGGCCAAGACAGCTGGGTTTTATAGGGAGCATGGAAGAGAGGCCCGTAGAAACATCGTTTTTGTTCGCAGGCAACTTCCTCAAGATTTGCGAACATTGGGGGTCTTGGCAGGAAGTCTTTCTTCAGTTCTAAGACTTTCTTGTAGAATTCGTCCACCCGATCTTGCCCGATCAGGTCGAGGAGTTCACGGTATATTCTGGTTGTGCTCTCTTGAAAGGCGATGAAGTCTCCTCTGCCCACTATCTTAAGACCAGCTACTCCAGCCTTCACTAAGGCTGGCAGATGACATATTGAACAAAATGTGAAGGCGTCCAGTATCGGCGCTTCGCCCAACTTCTCGTTGCTTCTTGAGTCATAGATCTCAAAGGGCAATGTGCATGGATTCTTGAATCCATCAACATCTCGTAGCGCCTTGGTCAAAGGTGGATACCTATAATGGAAGAGGTAGCAGTTTACGTTTATGTTTGAGCACCCCGCACCGTGTACGAATACCTCTACCTCTGGCTCGCTGTTCTCGACGATCCCTGATATCTCAGGTATCGTCAAATGTCTCTCTAAGATAACTCTACGGAAACCAAGTTTTTTCAGAAAGTTTGCTGCTTCACGGTTCATTGAGCAGAAGTAGGTGCTTGCGAGCAGCGGAACGCCGGGGTTTATGTCCCTTATTATTGAGAGAACCCCTAAGTCGCCGACTATAAGGGCGTCGACATTTTGTTCAAGACATCTGACTATGT
The DNA here is from genome assembly GCA_964447115.1 of uncultured Candidatus Bathyarchaeia archaeon. Taxonomy (GTDB): domain Archaea; phylum Thermoproteota; class Bathyarchaeia; order Bathyarchaeales; family DTEX01; genus CAYRBK01. Next base: position 3,576 of record CAYURV010000080.1, on the reverse strand, counting down.
GTTCTCTCCAGTCTTTCTCAATTATGTCGGCTGTGAATGGCATGTTGGCTGTTATGAATACTTTGACTCCGTGGTCGTGAGCGTACTTTACGGTTGCATTTAGCTCCTTGTAGGTTGGTATGCAGTGTTCTGCTCCTCGGTAAAGAGAGAAGTGCTTCAATGGCATCTCAACGTCACAGTATAACTCGTCAGCCCCAGCCGCTATGACCTTGACAGCGCCTTCAAACCTCATTATTGGTGCTAGTAGTTTAGGCACTTTCTGAACCAATTCCAAACCTCTCTAGTAGGTAGATTCTGCTGTCAAGATATAAAGGAGATGTAGCTCTATTCTACTACCGAGAAGGGTCACTGTTTTCCCTTAAGAAATTCAAAAAAAAGAAGGGGTATATAGCGCTTCTTACGGCACGTATTGGACCATGAGTTTTGGCCAAGCTATGGTACCGAAGTTTATCAGTCCAGCCACAATCCACAGGGCGCCGAAGCCTATGACTGCCCCGGCTGCTGCAGGCATTACGTATTCCTCGAACTTTCTGATGCCCACGGTTCTTATGCCTACAGTTTTGACGATCAAGGCTATCAACGCGTTCATCCAATTGTAGTTTGGTAGGAAAGTGTTGACATAAAGGGCCTCAGGCGAGATGAAGAACCATGCGAATCTTAGCCTAATAAGGTACAACGCTATTGCGACCAGTGCGCCACCAGACATGTAGATCAGGTCGTTTTGGAAAGAGAACGATGTTGGTCCCCAAGAAGAATCACTCCAGTAGGATCCGCTTGGACCCCACAGAGTCCAGCCCCAAAGGTTACTGTTGGTAATTCCCCCTCCGTGTGCGGTCAGCCAGACAGATATCACTTGACCCAATACAACATAGACCACTGAGCACAAGATCATAAGTGCGAAGACATGCTTTAGGTTCAGCTTGTTGTAGTGAGCTATCTTGTAGAAGTTGACCTTACCGCCTGCAGTCGCCGATGTGAACATTATTGTCCAAGTTCCAATAGCCCAAGTGGTTCTCTGATATATGTACCATGGGTAGGACGTGTTTGGATTGTTCCAATCTCCAAAGTTCTCCATCGGACCCCAGTAGCCCAGTTTAGATCCAACGTAATATGGTATCTCTATTGCGGTGGAGTTGTCAGTAAAGGCTTGAGTATGCCACCAGAAGACGGCCCATATCCTGGCGATCAAGAGAGCATACAATATCTGTACTACTAGGAATCCTAGGTTTGTTATGAATGGTGCACCTACAGCTGTCTCGAGTACAAGCCACCCAGCCATTACTGCTATGCCGAACCACGCCATACTTCTCAACGACAGTCCATGCTCAACTATGTCATCTCCCCTTAGAGTTGAGAAGACCTGTTTGATTCTGTGTCTAAGCGTCCAGACTAACCAGACAGCTATCCCTAACCCCATTCCATAGCTTCCAATGTTGGCGTATGGGAAGGGTTCCATATGTCCCGGAACAGCGTCCCATGGATTAAGGAACTCGATCCCGGGTTCATAGGGTATGATCTTCATAGAAACAGCCATGCCCTGCCATATAACGCCGAAGACGATGTATACGAATATTGATGTATAGAGAATGTCGTTAGGCACCAGAAGCCACATCAGTGCTTGGTCGTAAGTTAAGACCCCCGTCGAATATGAGCCCGGGAAGGCTGATGCCAAGGCTTCGCCAGGGAACCTGAGTGTCTGCTCGCCCCACCATGCTGTCGGTAAGGTGACAGCTGCGGGTGGATAGACCTCTACGATGAACGGCGCTAGTGAGAGTATAAGTCCGATGACTATGCCTCCCCAGAAGACCTTGATTTTTGGGTCTTTCAGGTTGATTATCCTTGGCTGATTCGTGGTAGGGTCAATTTCGTCTGCGTTCTTGAAGAGGTACATCATTGGAACAGCCATTGGGAAGACTAGTCGTTCCTCTTCAACCCAGGGTTTTCCTACAAGGAATACGATGAACAACCCTATGAAGTCATATAGCAACAAGACAGCAATCCAGTAAAGCATTGGTATTGTTAGCGCTCCCATGTCGAAGGTTTGGCCAGGCTTCAATCCGTGTAGTATTATGTCACCAAGGACGAACCTCTGGTCGCCTGTTGGGAAGAGCCATGATGGGGTCATGCGATCCCAGTCTCCTACTCCTTCCCGCCTCCAAAGCCAGTCAGCCTCCCCGAAGACAGAGCCCTCCATTAAGACCGTCCAGTCAAAGGTTCTAAGCGCATTACTGTGGCCCCCACTATTTTTGGGTATGAACGAGTGCGATGCCATCATTCCCATAGCGACATAGATGGCCATTAGCTCGCCTGCGTTCAGCCTCAATCGGCCACTGGCCTTGCCGAGGGCAACCGAGGCTAGTACAACATAGAGCAACGAGAACACCATGCAGCCGTATGTGTCAGGTTTATTTGTGTAGGCGCTAAGAACGAAAGAAAGGAAGAGCAACGGTATCTCAAGGACCAATGCCAAGATAAATGCACGTGCCGAGAGTCCACGCCACACCTCAACTTCAGATGTATCTCTACTCAAGTTTCAGATCACCATTTTTCGCTACAGTTTATATTTTAGGTACAATATGTATATAAAACTAATCATCCTCTTGTCTAACGTCAAAGTGAATGCTCTCGAAGTCTGAAGGAATGGATGGACAGGAGAATACCTATGAGTCTGTCGTTTGGCGGCAACATAAAAAGAGTAATAGAAGTTCTCGCTCCTAGAATAGAAAGCTGGAAAGAAACAGGTAAGTTCCTTGTGCTATACCCGAAGGACGCCTCCTTCGAAGAGATGTACGTTGTAAGAACAAGAATGGGTTGGTCAGCGAATCCTAAATGGGAGTTCACAGCAATAGCGACAGTCTTTAACGAGGACGAGATGACTGAGAAGAGGAAGGATCTATACAGAAAAATAGCGTGTATGGATTGTATGGTTGAAGTAAGAGGCCTACTCAGGCGAAAGCCCAACTTTTCGTTATGGGACAACCGTAGCCGATTGATTCCCTCTATAAGGCCAGATAAAACCCTTATAGATTTTCTTAAAAACAATCATCAATTGTGTAAAGCCATGACAGAAACGCCGACGGAGGAAATCGTCATAGGACTGTATTCTGGCCAAAGCCTTTACGAGGCTCCAGACTTTTATCTGAACCCAAGCAAAATCGCATGGAGCACAACGGCCACAAAGGGGCCAACGGGCGGTGATATTATGCTTGGGAACGTCGCAAAGAAAACCTTTGACCTGCTTGATCTCCTGTCTTTCCATCTGAAAGGGTTCACAAAAGAAATGGGCGAGACCTGAATGTCTCAGTAAGGCCATATCCAAGATGAGCGGCTAATAAATGTGAGGGAGACGCCAAGCCCAGTCGCAATTCCCATGCCAGCTGCAAATGCAGCAACGATGATCCCTCTTACCCGTAGCCACCATTCCTTGCCGAACAACCTTGAGATCAACAGATTCCCTATGACAGATGATATCAGGACCATTATGGCATATGGAGGCAAGTTCATGAATCCTCCTATGAGTGCTGCTGCTGAGAACCCAATCCCTACCTTTCCTGTAGCTTCAGCTATTGCGAAAAT
>CAYURV010000079.1:0-5228 GCA_964447115.1 uncultured Candidatus Bathyarchaeia archaeon | reverse complement strand
AGTGATATTGATTACATGTGTCTTTGTCGGAGGAGAAAGGACAAAGGGGCTACAAAGGCAATTCCAAGGAAGAGGGATAGGCTCAAAGTTGCTTCAGGCACTTATAGAGGACCTTAGGCATAGAAGGATTCCTTACTTCGGCGACGAAAAAACGGAGGAAATCGCAATAGGATCTTGGTGTAGCCACACAGGATTTCCAGAAGCCTTACCACGATTCAGAAGATTCTTCCTTAAGAACGGTTTTGTTGAAGACCCAGATTTTCCAGACCCAACAGGAAAAGGTGGCACATTAATTCACAGATTGGCTTAATAGTTATGGCAATCAGACATCGGATTGGTGACCGCATTTTGGTTGAGAAGGTTTCGCTTCCTTTGCAGGCTCCTGAGGGTCTGTCTGACGATGAGGTCTGGAGCTGGTATAGAAAGAGGAATTTCGTCGTTTGCCCACTAGTTCTCATCACGACTGTGAATAAGGATGGCAAGGTGAACGCTGCTGTGAAAACAAATTTCATGACAATTAGTTCGATGAGACGCTACGCTTTCAACTGCCCTCCTGAGCATCACACACACCAAAACATCATGGAAACTAGAGAGTTTGTAATAAACGTCCCTACTGAGGACATAATTGACAAGGTATTGAAAGTCGCCATATTGACAGAGAAGCCTTGCCCAGATGGGTTGAACGAGTTAGAAAAGGCTGGGTTAACACCCATTCCGTCAGAAAAGGTAAGGCCTCCAAGAGTGAAAGAGTGTGTTGCCCATTATGAATGCCTCCTAGACTGGCAGAAGGAGGATATCATTGTAGGCAAGGTGGCCGCTGTCTCCGTTGATAAAAGCCTACTAGATGAGAAAGACCGAAGAAAGATGGCAGTGATTGGAGGGGGTAGAACTCCGGACTCTTACTGAATTGTCAGCAAAACGAAAAAGTGGCCAACGGTTTCTTCCACGTAAAAGATCAACCTACTATTTTGTTTAGTGTGTGGAAAGAGTCGAGCCTTCTAAAGCCTTCTGAGCATGGTTTCTCAATAAATTGGGAACCGCAGGAGTGCGGCTATTCCGCCAAGCGAGCTAAGCTTTACTCCGGCCTCGTGTTCGGTGCTGATAATGGTGATTCCTCCCCTCTTTTCTTCTGCCTCTTTCATGAGCTTTTCAAGGATCTGCCTTTCCTCGTCAGATGCTTCTCTTAAACGAGTGTCTGTCAGCAACAATTTCTCAACGGCGCCTAGACCGATGGCCTTCTCAACCTCGGCTAATCCGTACGTTACGTTAGCCCGTTCCCTTCCTAGGCGTTTGAGAACTTCCTCTACGGCTTCGGCCTCCTCGGCTATTCGCACATGTCTTAAGGCTTTGGTCAGTATCCCTGAACGCAGAGCTTCGTATACTCCGGCTTGACCGGTGCTGTTGACGCTCTTTATGTCGATTATTTTTTCGCTGAGCTCCGTCATCCTCTCCTCCAGATACTTGACAAAGTAGTTTTTGATGAAACCAAGCCCAAGCACGACTATAGGAGCCTGGTTGAGGGTCCATATCTGCTCTAGTGTCTTTGATGCGGATTTGAAGAGCTCCTGAAGGGCCCTTGTCCTTTCGTCAGCCTTGAGTTTCCCCGGGAGACTTATTGTTTTCTCGGCTTTTACATCTAGGCCGAATCCCCTTAGAACAGCAACACAGTATCCTTCGTCGTCAATTGACATTACAGTGATTAGACGAACGCCGCGTTCAGTAGCCCTGTCCAGATAATCAAGCTGGTACTTCAGCCATTTGTGTTTAACAATCGTTAACGGTTTGTTCAAGGTTACGCTGAAAGTGTGGTGGGAACCCTCGGCGCCGATGTCATCAGGGGCTTCGCAAACGATGCCGTGAACCCTCAGCTTGTTAAGGTAACGGTCCCACATCACCCTCTCAACAGACAAGCCCAGCAGGACCGAGATTCTCTTTCCTTTCTCGGCGCGGTCGTAGCGCTCCCCAGACTTAACCTCACGCGTTGTCTTCGCGTAGACCTTGTCGCCTTTCTGGATGATGTTATATAACACCCAGAAGTCATCTAGGACCTCCGGCAACACCATAACCGTATCATGCTTGATATCTCTACGCAAGACCTTCATCGATAGGCATCCTTCACATACTTGACGAAGTCATGACCCACGCCAAACACTAGATAACCCTCAACTACTGTTAAACGTATCGGAAAACAGCAGGCATCCAACTGACACACTGATATGGAGCACAACATCGAAAAACTTATAAAATTCCAATTGCACACATTATGTCTCCGAGAAGCCCAACCTGTCAAAACATACCCCCTTCTCATCTCCCCGGCAGCTTGGGTTTCTCGGAACCCCCTTTAGCATCTCCAAAGCCGATTTTTGCTGAATGGGCTTAGAGACTGGGCAGCATCAGCTTAGGAGTTCCGGGGTTCGGTCTTCATCTCTCGTCGTCTTTTACCACGGGCTTTTTGGTTAGAGGTTTCCTTTTTAGCTGGGTTCCGCAGATCTGGCATGCTCCGAGTCTGTAGTCTGATGGATAGTTTTTGCGGCATGCGGGGCAGTACAAAAGCCATTGCAGATGGAAGCGTATGCCAAAGGTTACCAGGGGAACATAGTCTACTTTGATCTTTTCTGCGACGTTTTGGATTGCGTAGTCGTCAGTAACGATCGTGGGGGCACCTCCACCGTCCTTAAGTTGCATGGCTAAGGCGAGAACCTGCATGTCTGCTTTGGAGAGAAAGAGCATGTCTCCGATCTCTTTAGAAGATTCCTTAATCATCCGCACGTAATGAGAACGAGGCTCGCAGACTTTGAGCGCCCCTCGATCAACAGCTGCATAAAACCTAAGCCTGAACAGAGATCTCTCAGCCAGTTCTTGCCCGACTGCTGGGACAGAGTAGAGATCGTCCTTAACTGTGTAGGGGTCGAAGCCTGCGATGAATGCAGATGTGTCCAGTACGAGGGTTCTCCGTTTACTCATTCTCGTAGCCTTCTTCTCTGGAGAAGAGAAGTCTGGCCTTCAGACGTTGGTAGAAGTCACCTCCAAACCGAATGAACGAAGACTCATACTCAGATTTCCGCACCAGTATTGAAGACTCTTTCTTCCCTATCTCTAACTGGAAATCGCCATCAATCACAACAGTAGCCGTCCTAGGCTTAAGCAGTTCCAAAGTTACCTCGGAACTTGACGGGAAAACGATCGGCCGCAGAAAAGTGACAGGGCAAACAGGCGTCAGGACAAAGGCGTCCAGCTCAGGATCGAGAATTGGACCATCAGCTGAGAAAGAGTACGCCGTAGAACCAACCCGCGAAGCCACAATCACGCCGTCCGCTCTACAATCTGCCACAGCAAATTTACCTTTCCATATTCTGACATGTAATAGCTTCGCCAAGTAGCGCGATGTGATAAAGACCTCGTTCAATGCATCGGGGAGTCTAAACTTGCCCATGAAGGAGGCGATCTTGCTGTAATGCTCAATCGAATGGGACCCTTCAAGGTACTTCTCAACGGCTTCAAGCGCCCTTTCGGGCGGTACTTCTGTCAGGAAACCGCGTACTCCCATATCTATGGCCAAGATTGGCGGTTCGGGTTTTGGGATTCTGAGGCATGTTCTGAGGATGGTGCCGTCTCCGCCGATTGTCACAACCAGGTCTGTGCGCATGTTCTTGAGCGTTGTTGAAATGTCATTTTGGCCCATACGGTCAGCTAGGGTTGGTTCCAACAGTACTCTGAAGCCTTCTAGTTTGAAACGCTCAACTAGCTGGGAGGCGAGGTCTAGTGCTTCCTTCCGATCTGTGCGCGCAACTATGCCAACAGTCTTTGGCAACTTCTCTCACGCCGAATAGTTATCTAGGCGCAAACTTATTAAACTATAAAAGCATTCGTATGTAAAAAACTATGGTATCCCTTTTTGAATGGGACGGATGAGAATGAGCAAACCTGTTGACGTGGGAAGCCTGAAGACTGGAAGCTACGTTATCGTGGACGAAGAGCCTTGCCGTATAGTTGACCTCACGAAATCGAAACCCGGAAAACACGGTTCTGCAAAGGCGCGGGTTGTCTCAATAGGTGTCTTCGACGGCGTCAAGAGAAGCTTCGTAAAGCCTGTGGACGCCAAGGTTGATGTGCCGATGATCGACAAGAGATCAGGTCAGGTGATAGCCACTCTACCTAACACCCTACAGATAATGGACCTAGAGAACTACGAGGTTTTTGAGACACCGTTCCCGGAGGAGGCAGAGATCAGATCAAGGCTCAGCCAGGGCATCGAGGTTGAGTATTGGCGTATCCTGGGACGAACAAAAATTGTACGGGCAAAGGGTTGAAACTAACCTGTATTGCTTGAAACAGTCTGGTTAGCGCTTTCTGGATTTTGCCTCTTTTGCCATGTTTTCGACAATAGCCAGAGCTTTCTCGACGTCTTCTCTCTCGACCCCTCTGTGCGTCACCATTCTGACCCTTGTCTCACCGAGGCTTAACGCGAGGACGCCGCGTTTCCGAAGCTCATTTATAAATGCCTCGGATTCTACCCCCAAACCGGCAACATCAAGCATGACTATATTTGTCTGGACAGTTCCCAAATTAATACTGATGCCCTCTATCTTTGCCAATCCTTCTGCGAGAAGGCGAGCGTTTCTGTGATCGTCCTCTAAACGGTCGATCATCTTTTCTAGGGCGATTATGCCTGGAGCTGCGATGATGCCTGCTTGACGCATTCCGCCTCCCAGAATCTTTCTCACTTTTCGGGCTTTTTTAATGAAGTCTTCACTGCCGACGACGATTGAGCCTATGGGGCAACTCAGTCCTTTAGATAGGCAGAACATTAGGTTATCTACGTGCTTCGTAAACTCCTTTACGTCAACTCTCATAGCCACCGCGGCGTTGAATATTCTCGACCCATCCATGTAGAGCCTCAGACTGTGCTCCTTGGCGACTTTGCTTATCGCTTCAATCTGGGCTGGTGTTACGATGGTGCCGCCTGCTCTGTTATGTGTGTTCTCTATGCATACCAGCGTCGTCTCGGCTGAGTGAATGTCCCTAGGTCTGATTGCGGCCTCAATGTCTCTTGGGTCCATGACACCCATCTTACCCTTTACTGGTAAAGGCATCACGCCGGCAATGGCAGAGATTCCTCCAACCTCGTACCAATAGATGTGAGAGTCTGCCTCTAGAATGGCGCTGTCCCCCCGCTTCGTGTTGCTCGTTACGGAGACCAGGTCTGCCATCGTTCCGCTCGGGACAAG
>CAYURV010000078.1:0-5229 GCA_964447115.1 uncultured Candidatus Bathyarchaeia archaeon | reverse complement strand
ACTGAGCCTGACCGTTGTCAGCTACCACGATCTCGCCTACGAAACCGTCTGGATGCTCTATTATGGCTTGAATCAGAGCCTTCAGGAGATCTGTGTTTGTTCCACCTCTCTCGTCCCATTGACTGTTGACCTTGACGATGACTACGTCGTCTCTAGCGATAAGGCCGGTTGGTCCTCTGGCTGGACCTGCTTCTGAAGACTTATAGAATAATAATCCGTTTTTACCCATCAGATCTATTAGGCTTGCGATCCCGCCGTCGTTCCCTGTTGTGCCGTTCACGACGTAGATACTAGAAGCTGGCTGAGAGGTTGCTCTCCTTTCGTTCAGAATCAGACCAGGTTCCTTCTGACGTTCCCTCCTCGACATTTCGGAAAAGCCCCAAAAAGCAGCCGCTGACGCCGCAACTATTGTTATCACTAATGCTACGGTCATAACTCTTTTGTTGAGCCTAGTAGACACTTTTCTAGATACTACGGAGAGGAAAGGAACGATGTAAACTGTCAGCCACATGTAGCTGTTCGCAGCAGCGGCCCGCTGGCAGGGGTAGACGGCTCTAGACGGTTTGGTGCCTGTTCTAAGCGTGAACCATACCAGACTCAACAGACCAATAAGAAACGCGTTCTCTCGGAGATTACGAAAGAACTCACTAACCTGCCTGAGAAACATCAAGCAGGTTCATTGCACGGTCATATATAAGCCTAACCAACGCCTTACCAAGAGACTAACAACAAACTGAAACAATAGATCATCTCATGTCTGCAAACAAGGTCGAGACAACGGATGTTGCCTCCGATAAGGCTAACTTCGGAGACAGGGCATGAGGAATATCCACCTAATCTTCCACTTTATGAGAGGAAGTCTCCTTCACTATTGGCTCTTGTTGTCAGTCCTCTAGTGAACCTATTCTTAGTTGGTGGTATCAAGAGGCTGGCTTGGCTGAACCTGCGTTACCTTTGATTTGGCTTGTCTAAACTTCAAGATGGAATGAACTACCTTTAGGCCAGTTATTACAGTGGCAAGATAAGCGAAAAGCCTTAGGTCGAATATTACAGAGTTTGAGACGCCACCAGCTTCAGAAGAAATGACGGTTAAGCCGAGATTTTCCATCTTTCCTACGCCTAGGGCAAAGAATACTATCAGAAGCCAGAAGACGGTCGACACTATTGAAAGAGCAAGGTATGTGACAGAAGTCTTCTCGAAGAATCCCTTGAGAAGAATCAGGATCGACATGACCAAGCCTATGAAAGCTATCTTACTCACAAGGTCCACCAAATTAAATCCTTGACTCAAGAAAGCTCTTAGATACTCCTGAGGGATCACGCTTTGACTGTAAAGCGGCAGGATTGTAAAGATGACTAGGATCAAGACAGCAAACATTATAGACCTCTTTCTGACTTTCATGGTGCCGCCTCTCCCCCTATCCTTAGAATATTCGTGAATCCAACGAGGTCTCCAAGTGTCCTTACGGAGAACCTTAGCTCGAAATAGCCCTCGGCCTCCTCAAGGTTACCTCCCGGTACCACGTCTGGAGGAATATTTAGGCTAAGCGAAAACTGGTTTGCACCTCCGGCTGGTATATACACTGACGTTGAATTTCTCGCAATATCCTGCCCGCTCAGGTCGAGAATAGCCACCTCAAAGAACAGCGTAACACCCAGAAAACCTGTGTTTTTGGGGTTACCATTTAGTACAAACCTCCATTCGCCAGTCGACTCGTCTTTATTCAAGTTCAGGTTCATTGTTCCGCCAGAGATTGCGGTTGACAGTGCATTGAAAAGAGTATATATGCTCAGCAAGCATAAGGCTATGGTCAACACCTCAAAACCTATTATTCCAAGTCTTAGTGCCTTAATCCTGTTCATGTTTTTCATCTTGGTCTTTCGCCGCGGCTTTAACGTCTAGATGCAGATAAACTGGCTATTAAGTTTTGCTTCGAGACGTCATAAACCTAGGTCCCCCTATATTTCTTATCAATTCATTTTTCCCCTATGAAGGGTTCCGGGCGAAAGGACCTGCAATTTTAAATATTGTAGGGCTGATAAAGATAGTGCCAAAGAGGAGTGACTGAAAATGGTGAAGATACCAATCGCATTGCAGCTTTATTCAGTTCGTGAAGACTGCGCTCGCGACCTCCTTGGAACCTTAAGAGCCGTGGCAGACATGGGCTACGATGGCGTAGAGTTCGCGGGATACTACGGTCGAAGCGCAGGGGAGATCAGGAAGATGCTGGATGATCTGGGGCTGAAGGTTGCTGGGACCCACATTGGCATTGACACACTTCTTGGCGATGAGCTGAAGAAGACAGTTGCCTTTAACAAGACGATCGGTAACGGGTTCCTGATTGTGCCTTGGCTGCCGGATCAATACAGAGACTCGAAGGCAGCATGGCTCAAGACAGCCCGTCTGATGAATAAGGTCGCTAGAAAGGTCAAGCCTGAAGGTATGCGCGTCGGATATCACAATCACGCAATGGAATTTCAGCCGATGGAAGGAGAGATGCCCTGGGACATATTCCTCGGCGCAGCTGTTCCCGATGTGGTGATGCAGCTGGACACCGGAAATGCGATGCATGGCAAGGTCAGTGCAGATGGTGTGTTGGAAATAATGAGGCGATATCCAGGCCGCGCGGTCACGGTGCATCTAAAAGAGTTCTCATCCAAGAACGAGAAGGCCTTGATAGGCGAAGGCGAGATGAAATGGAAAGAGTTCTTCAAGCTCTGCGAGACCGTAGGAGGCACAGAATGGTACATTATCGAGCAGGAATCCTACGCCTACCAACCACTCGAATGTGCAAAGCGATGCATAAAGAACGTGAGGAAAATACTCAGGTAAGATTGATGTAAAAAAATTGTAGGAAAAGGTGAGGAGGAAATGAATGGACAGAAACTGGTTTACATCGGAAACGCTAGGGAAGTGCCAGTTGGGGAAGCCAAGATCTTCATTTATCCCGCAGGCGACGAGAAAGGAACCTCGAAGCCCGGCATACTCATACATCTCGAGGAAGGCTTTTTTGCCTACGACGGTCTATGCACCCACATGCAAGCAGAGGTAAAATGGAACAAGTTCACAGGTAAAATATGGTGCACAATGCACGACGGCATGTACGACCCCAAGACAGGCAGACCCTTCATGGGGATGCCCAGAGAACCCCTGGCAAAGATCAAGCTGAAGATCGAAGAGAACGGAGACATATACACCATACTTTAAACAGAGATTCTCGGCTGCGGGCTTTATGGTGGGCCGGGCCGGATTCGAACCGGCGATCTTCGCCGCGTGAGGGCGACGTCCTAACCAGCTAGACTACCGGCCCCGTTATCCGCCTTAGATTCCTAATTCGGCTTGTTCCTTTAAGTTTTTCGCTGAAGGTCGCCCCAGTGGAATCTTGGCGGATCTATGTGTCCTGTGTCAGGGACTAATCGCAATGTTTATAAGATTGTAAATCGTTTACGTAAGCAAATTACAGCCTGTAAACAAGTTACGATGGAGAATTAGACAAAATGGACCCGAACGAGTGGAAAGACTGGTATAAAGACTCCCTCAAAGACTGGAAGGAAGGATACAAGAAGGCTCTCGAAGAATGGAGGGAAAAACTCAGAGATTGGACGTCTCAAGTCAGATCAAGTGTGTCCGAAGGATCAACTGACCTGATGGTGCACATACCCCAAATTCCCGCCATGCCACCGGTACCCATATTCCATGCTGCGCCAACGGTCAGGTCAAATGTGGTTGCTTCGCGTATAGGCGACGAGGAACTGCGGTTGATTGACATGCTGATCGAGGCAGGCCTATTCGGCACGAGGTCCGAGGCCGTGGCATATCTTGTAACAGAGGGGACCAAGGCGCGTAAGGACATCTTCGACAAGGTCTCTTCAGCACTGGAAGAAATACGCAAGGTAAGGAGAAAGGCTGAAGAGCAGGTTGATAAACTGAGAAGGGAAACTGGGCTCACTGAGCAGAAAGAAGTCGAGATCGAGGTCGACGAAGAAGAAGAGAGGAGCTGTCCCAAATGCCACAGAGATCTGACTGGCCTGCCTAAGGACATCACTTTGTGCCCCTATTGTGGAGCCAACCTAAGTAAATCCTAGCAGCTAAGACGAAGATACTCTCAGACAACTATCTCCCTTTCTCCTTTTTCTGTGACTTCCGCAATAGAATTGAAACCTCTGCTCTTTGGACCCCGTCTCTTTTCTTCCTGGAATGTGATGGAAAGAGTTAAAACAGGAAATCGTTCTCTCAAATCTTAAAGGGCAAACTGTTTCCGGGATGTGTACGAGTTGGCTAAGGTTGACTTTACCGCTAGGTTAAGATTCGATTTCCCCACAGCGATCGTACTTGTTTCATGTTCATCAAGAGGAAAGGGCAGGCCTAACTTAATAGCCATAGGCGCCATATCACACGCCTGCATAGACCCGCCGATGTTGGGCATCGCCATCGGTCACACGAGATACACATACCAAGTTATCTCTCGGGCAGACGGATTTGTCGTAAATGTACCCTCAAAAGACCAAGCTGAGATAGTAGACTACTGCGGGAGTGTTTCGGGGAGAAAGATTGACAAGTTCAAGGCGTGCAACCTGACTCCTTTCCCTTCCTCAAAGATCTCGTCCCCGGGGATCCTTGAGTTCCCGTTGAACATTGAGTGTGCGATCCGCAAATCCGTGGACTTAGGAAGCCACAGTTTCTACTTTGGAGAGATTGTGGCAGTTCACTGCGACGAGTCAGTACTGGACAACATGGGAGAGATTGACAAAGACAAACTACAGCCGATGTGCGCATTCCTAGAAAGCTACTGGTCTCTAGGAGAACCTGTTCTCAGATTCGGCGCAGCCGAGAAACCGTCAAGCCACAGGTAGATCGAGGGGCACAAATATCTTTAACTTAGACTTTACTCATTCAAGACAAGAGGGCCCGTGGCCTAGTCAGGATAGGGCGTCGGCCCCCTAAGCCGATGGTCCTGGGTTCAAATCCCAGCGGGCCCGCCAATTTTTTACCCAAGAATCAGAAGCGGTGTCTCAACTGTAACCTTTTAGATATTTCGCCTCTGCTTCGAACATTTCGTCAACCATGCTGCGGGTTTCATCTATCGTCAACACGGCGCTGGTCAACGGATCCATGAGGACGGCTTGAAACGCCAGTGTCTTGTCCTTTTCAACTGCTGCCAAGACTCCCAACTCCTGAACGTTGATGTTCGTCCTGTTTAGGGCTGCGCATTGTGGCGGCAGACGGCC
>CAYURV010000077.1:0-5262 GCA_964447115.1 uncultured Candidatus Bathyarchaeia archaeon | reverse complement strand
GAAGAATTCAAGGGACCCTACGCCAACATCGTCTCCCAGTTTCTCTGGTCCATGCTCAAGGATGAACCTCCCGTTATCTTCGGCGATGGAACTCAGACAAGGGACTTCACTCACGTCAGCGATGTGATCGACGCTTTGATTCTTGCTTGGGAAAGAGATTTCGGGTGCGAAATATTCAACGTGGGGACTGGCACTGCCTACAGCTTCAACCAAGTGATCGAGATTCTCAACAGGCTTCTTGGGAAGAAAATGAAACCAGTGTATAAACCGAACCCAATCAAGAATTACGTCCAAGACACCCTTGCTGACACAACGAAAGCCGAGAAGATACTAGGCTTTAGGGCGAAGGTAAGACTTGAAGAAGGACTGAGAGACCTGCTATCTAAGACCTGATCTTTCATCCACTTTTCAAGCTCTTTGGCTACTCTGGAAAACATAAAAGCATTTGCCGTCAATATTCTGGTTTGAGAAAGGAGAGAAGAGGAGATGCTTGTAACCTGCGCTGGAATTCTCGTCGTCGATCTCATAGCGGCTAACCTCCCAAAGATTTCAGATCCCGGTGAACTCACATACGCGCCGAGAGCGATAGAGGTACATATGGGTGGACACGCGGGGAATGTTTCCATCGACCTCAGGAAACTGGGTCTTGGAAAAGGTGAGGTAAGCTCCATCGGCGCGGTTGGCGAAGACACATTTGGCGATTTCCTGGAAAGCTTACTTAAAAGGCATGACATAGTCACTCATCTTCAAAGGGTGCCAGGCGTCGGCACCTCGAAGGACCTTATCCTTGTAGTGACAGGCGAAGACCGGAGATTCCACACAGACCTTGGAGCTAACGTGTATCTTAGACCGGAATATGTTCTGACTGTCCTGAAAGAAGAGAAGCCATTGATATTCTACGCTGGGGGAGTTGGCTTTACGGGAAGGTTTGATGAACAGCTGACAGAAACCCTTCAGGAAGCAAGGGAACTGGGATGCCTAACCTTTGTCGACCCGGTTACACCTTACAAGCATGGATGGGACTTCATAATCCCACCCATGAAATGGACGGACATATTCCACTGCAACTTAGATGAAGCTGCAGAAATTACCGGGAAAGACGATCCTGAAAAAGCTGCGAGGTTGTTGACCGGCAAAGGCGCGCAGCTAGTGATCATAAGTCTCGGCGAAAAGGGACTCGTCGCAGAGACGAAAGAGAATCTTCTTAAGATGCCCGCCTTCAAAGTTCCAGTTGTCGATCCAACGGGAGCCGGCGACGCGCTCTGCGCTGGCGTGATGAGAGGGCTGCTTAAGGCCACAAACGATAGAAGGTCGGAGCTGTCGGAGCTTTCGACTGATGAACTGGTCCGCATATTGCTGGAAGGCGAGGCGGCTGGAGCAGCATGCGTCACAATGGTCGGAACAACCACAGGGGTAACCGAAGAGAACGTAAGCAGGATTCTCAGAGAGCAAGAGGCGACGGCGCTAAGCCACTGCGAGATCCGTTCCCTATGAAGAAAGACCCTTGATGCCCAGGAGAAAACGAACAGATCCGAATTTTCCCCACTCGATTAGTTCGGCTACTTCCTAAACCTGAACTTCTTAAGGGAGATTCTCGCTGTCACAATCTTCTCCGTAGTGAAGATCTTTGCCGCAACGTAAAGTATCGTTACAGTGAAGAGCGAAATGTATGTTATGCTTCTGAGCATTGTGTAGTAGTCTCCTAGGAAGGCGGCTTTGGACGCTATTATTGAGTGAGTGTAAGGTATCGCATACATGATAATTTGAAAAGCTGGAGGCAGAATGTCAATATCTGCAAACATCAGTACAAAAGTTGGAATTGTAAGGAGTGTACTTAATATCCCTACAACGGACTGGGCGCTTCTAACGTTCTCGGAAAAAGCTGCCACGCAGATGGCTATTGCTAAAGCAGAAACAATCGTCACAAACATCATGACCCCCAAAAGGACATAAGCTATAGGTGAGAGAACGAGGCCTAACGCCTCCAGATCGACGCCTTCTGTTGGGACTAAACTGAAAGCGGAGCTTGTATAATAATTGACGCCGATCATAGATGCGACGGCTCCCGCGGCAGCAACGACTACTGATCCGGCAAGTTTTCCTGTTAGTATGCTCAGTCTTTCCATAGGCAGAGTCAGCAGGGTTTCTAAGGTTTTCTCCTCTTTCTCGACGGAAATAGAGGTTGCGGCTGTCTGCATGGCTAAGATTAGCAGCATCATTATGACCATAGTGAAACCCAAGGATTGGGACATGAACATGCTCGCCAAAACATTAGGAGGAACCCCGACAATTCTTCCTTTAAAGACTACAAGGTTCTTCATGGCAATTGGGTCCAAAATGGTTCCGGGTTCAATGCCGGGAAAAACTTGTTGAATGGCTCGATTGACCATAAGGCTTTCATAGATGTTTATCGGAGCAGTCGCTGCAGATGCTTTCATGCCTTCAGATAGGCCTATGCTCTTGAAGATTGAATAGACTTCAAGTTCTCCTCTTTGACCCGATGTGAGGTTCTGACTGAAGCCTAAGGGTATCACGACTAAGGTCGTGACGTTACTCTCTTGAAGGGTTTCCAGGGCTTCATTCACGGTTGTCCCCTTCATCTCTATCACAGTTATATTCATGGCTTCGAGGGAAGACACGAGGTTTTCAGCTATGAGCCCATGGTCATTGTCAATCAAAGCCATAGAGAGAGCCATCGAGACCTCCTTCACAGACTCCTCGACCGCTGTGGCGGAGATGTTCATGGCAACCCCCATCGCCGGGAAAACTACCAATGGCATTAACACCATGCTTAGTAAAATCTTCGGGTCCCTAAGCATCTCCTTCACCTCTTTCGTCACCAGATTCCCCAAGCCACTAACCAAGTCTTGTCGCCTCCATGAATGCTTCCTCCAGGTTACTAGCGTTGTACCTAGATTTCAATTCTTGCGATGTTCCTTCCCCGATGATTCTGCCTTCGTTCATGAGTGCCACGCGGTTGCAGAGGAATTCAACCTCCAGCATGTTGTGGCTTGAGAGGAGAACGGTTACTCCGTGTTCATGCACGTATTCTTTGATGATTCGTCTAACGTGAACAGCGTGCACGACATCCAAGCCGCCGGTAGGTTCATCTAAAATGGCTAGTTTCGGCTTCACCATCAGGGCTCGAGCAAGAAGCAACCTTCTAGTCATCCCTTTACTGTAGGTTTTCACCTTGTCATTCAACCTTGACCCGAGTCCCGAAATCTTAGCCGCTTCCTCGACTACATCCTGACTGGTCTCTTTGCTGATGGCGAAGAAATCAGCCATGAACCTGAGATACTCCCATCCTGAAAGGTTTCTGTAGGCCCCCGCTTCTTCGGGCAGATAGCTTATGACCCTCCGGACTTCAGAAGCTTCCTTTTCCACGTCGAAACTAAAAACCTTCGCTGATCCAGCTGACGGTCTTAACAGGGTTGCTAGAATTCTGAGAGCAGTGGTTTTTCCCGCACCGTTTGGACCGATCAACCCATAGATTTCTCCTTGTTCAACCGTGAAGCTTAAGCCCTTTAAGGCTCCTATTTCGCCAAAGTTCTTGACCAGTCCACGGGCTTCGATGGCAATCTCTTTCAATCCTGGTTCCCACCAGCTTATTGGGAATCACAAGGAAAAAGAGTACTATTTTAATTTTTTGTCCAAACGGTTTACCAGAAGCATCCTTGACTATGTTCAGGTTGTCTATTGAAACGATATAAGCCCTTAATTGAGGGGAGAAGAAGGAGAGTTTATAATACAAAATATCTAAGATCGAATATCAGAATTGCTCTAGGAGTGGGTGGCGAAGGAGGGAGATTCTTCTAATGAGTGAACCGCTAACAGTCAAGGCCTATTGCTTGAGAGTCGCAAAGAACCTCGGTGAGAAAGCCATCCGTCTCGCTATGGGGCTCGAGATCATGGACAAGGCCCTGAAGGTTCGATCTGATGGTGGGCATCTTTGCGTTCCCCTAAACCAGAAACCAGGGCCTGTTCACATTGCGGAGTTCAACGAGACTTTCAAGAATTACGACATTCTTGTTCAAGACTTCTCTAGACATGTCAAGGTCCACCGCAACGCATATGAGATTGCTGGGGAAAAGTTGCCGCCTCATCTTTTAGCCAGTTTTCCGCGTGCTATTGACTTCGTGGGAGACATAGCCATCGTCGAGATTCCTGCTGAGCTAGAAGAATACAAGAGTCTTGTTGGCGAGGCGGTTCTCGAAGCCCACAAACATGCACACACGGTCTTGGCTAAAGCCAGCGCAGTCTCAGGAATGCACAGGCTAAGGGAATATGAGGTCATAGCTGGATCACCAAATACTGATACGGTTCACATAGAGAATGGGTGCAAGTATTACCTTGACCTGAGTAAGGTCTACTTTTCACCGAGGCTCTCCTTCGAGCATAGCAGAGTCGCATCTCAGGTCGAGGAGAATGAAACTGTCGTCGACATGTTCGCGGGCATAGGTCCCTTCTCGGTACAAATAGCCAGGGCACATAAAGATGTTAAGGTGTACGCGGTCGACGTGAACCCGGACGCAGTCGAATACCTTAGGAGAAATATAGTCGCGAACGGCGTTCTCGGAAAGGTTGTGCCCATTCTTGGCGACGCCAAGGAGATCATCCATAGTATGCTTCACGGGGTTGCCGACCGTGTCATCATGAACCTTCCAGAAAAGGCAGTGGAATACCTGACAGCGGCTTGCGAGGCTCTCAAACTCCAAGGCGGAGTCATACACTACTATGAATTTGCTGAAAGACAAAACAGGTTAGAGGTGATCAAGAAAAAGTTACATGAGGCTTTTGAGCAAAGGGGCAGAAGGGTTGAAGAGTTCCTTTCAGCAAGGACAGTCCGTGAGATCGCACCGTTCAGATGGCAAGTGGCCGTGGACATGAGGGTATGTTGAGATCGAATGGTCATTTTGATTCAGGAAGGTTCACTATCAAGATTATCTTGACCTTCTGGTCTGGGTTTCGAAGCCTTTCGATAAGCCTTCTTGAAAGGTCTGCTGCGGCCTTCTCAGCTTTCACAGCTAGGGTTCGGCTGCACACATAGCTGCTTTTCCTAACAACGATGTCCGTCGGATGTGTGAAGGAAAGCCTAGGGTCACCCTTGGCCTTGACGGTCTCCTTCTCTTCACCAGCCTTAATCGTGATTGTTATCTCTGCGCCAGGTTGCCTAGCAGCTTCCTTGAAGTCTCGGCTCAAGTCAGCGCAAGCCTTGTTTGAATCTATGGCAATTATGCAGTCGCCTTTCTCTGTTACGTG
>CAYURV010000076.1:0-5286 GCA_964447115.1 uncultured Candidatus Bathyarchaeia archaeon | reverse complement strand
GTCGACATAGAGAAAACAGGCCAATCAATAACGGACGAAGAAGGATGCAAATGGGAGAAATGCATCTTCACCCTTGAGATCACCAACTTTTCAAAACGTACCCCAGATGAGGTGATGCCAGAAGAGGTCAGAGGAAAGAAGGTAAAGATGATCAGGTACTGCTGCTTCGATTGGCATTACAAGCTAGGGGTTAGAAAAACACTGGAACCAGATGAAACCGAAGCCGTGCTTGCGGGAAAGCCAACAAAGACACTATACTGGTGAAACACCCAACCAATCGCGTCTAGAATTTTCAGGATAACCCCTCTTCCCAAATCCTTTAATCTTGGCAAGTTAGAAGAAGAACAGGTGAATGGTTTTGGCCGTGTCTAGAAATACTCGCCGTCCAAGTGGAAGGTTTTGGTCAAAGACTCTGACTGATGTTAAGGAAGGAATCTACATAGAACGCTGGAGCATCGCAAGCGATGAGCTTGGAATAGGAGAGAAATGGTGCGTCGATAAGCGCAGACTCCATGGCGGCCTTTCGGACGGGGTAGACATTATAACAGTTAACAACGGGGAACTGTCCTTCGTCGTCGTACCGACGCGGGGCATGGGCGTCTGGAAGGGGGAATATAAAGGCGTCTTCCTGGGCTGGGAGTCTCCTGTAAAAGAGTTAGTTAACCCGCAGTATGTGAACCTTGAAGCTCACGGGGGATTGGGCTGGCTTGATGGCTTTAATGAATGGGTTGTCCGTTGTGGCCTCGGCAACTTCGGTGGTTCCGGCTTCGACGTTATCAAAGACAACACTGGTAGAAAAAAGAAGGTTATGTTGACTCTTCATGGAAAGATCGCGAACATCCCGGCAAGCGTCGTCAGAGTCAAGATCGGGCTAAACCCACCCTTCGAATTAAGAGTTGAAGGCGTCGTCCATGAACGGGCAATGTTCGGTACTAACCTAAGGCTGACTACAGCGGTCACGACCACGCTGGGTAGCAACTCACTGAAGATTTCAGATACGATTGAGAATCTCAGAGGCGTCACAGATGAGATGCAGATATTGTACCACTGCAATTATGGTCATCCCTTCCTAGAGGAAGGCGCCAGACTAGTAGGTCCAATTAAGCTGGTTGCCCCGCGTAACTCGATGGCTGCGGAAGGCATTGACAATTACGGCATCTTCGGCCCCTCACAAAGCGGGTTTGTAGAGCAGGTTTACTTTATGGAGCTACTTGCCGACAGTAGAGGACGCACTAAGACTATGTTAGTTGGCAAAGACGAAACTAAAGCCGTCTCTATCTCTTTTTCGGTAAAGGAGCTTCCATGCTTCACTTTGTGGAAGAATACTGCCGCATTGGAAGATGGATATGTTACAGGTCTCGAACCAGGGACAAGCTTTCCGAATCCAAAGCCATTCGAGAGGCAAAAGAATAGAGTGATAAAACTCAAACCTGGCGAAAAATACTGCTCAGAAGTCGTCCTGTCAGCTCATCTTGGCAAAGATGAAGTCCAAAAAGTGTATTCACAGATGGAAAAAATCAGAGGCAAGACTAAACCGGTGGTTCTCAAAGAGCCGGTTCCGGATTTTTCTCCTGTTTGAATTTAACATATTTTTTTAAAGATAGGCGCATCTAGTCCACCTTTTTTATCTCAAAGATAACAAGGACGAAAGCGTGCATTGTTGGTCGATGCTATATCTCCATATATATGAGGGTATTCTCAGCGTAATAACAAGGCTATAATCCATGTAGGAACTCCCTTAAGCAAGGTGAGTAGTGATTGTCATCCAAGTTCACCAAAAGATGGGAAGTGAAAGATACCAGAGGAATCAGATCGGTTCTAAGACCATCTGCACCATTAAAGTCGAAGATTGAACTCGCAATCAGGCGAATCGAAGCCCAGATACAATACTTGGAAAGCGCCTTGGTTCGGTTTACTGACAGAGACAAGTATCTGTTTTCCAAGGTCGTCGACGCATACTCGAAGAACCAATCGCAACGAGCCAACGTCTTTGCCAACGAGTTAGCTGAGCTAAGAAAAATGGCCAATTTCATAATGAATGCTCAGCTGGCTTTGGAGCGAGTTGTCTTAAGATTAAGAACCGTGACCCAACTTGGCAATGTCCTAGTAAACTTGGCACCTGCCACAGAGGTTCTGCATAATGTTAGATCAGGGATAGCTGGAATTCTTCCGAACGCTGAGAGGGAACTCGAACAAGTCGGACTAATGCTCAACGATATAATGGTTGAGGCTGGAGAAACGACCGGGATCGCCCCCGACTTTGATGTAGCAAACGAAGACGCAAAGAAGATCCTTGGCGAGGCAGCGATGGTCGCAGAGCAAAGGATGAAAGAGAAGTTCCCAGAGCTTCCTTCGCTGAAACAGCCGGAGGAGATTCAAGAGGACTTTAAGTATCCTCAGTATTAGGTTTGGCCAACCCATCGGTTACTTTAAGGAGGAATAAGCCATAAGCCTCAATTTAGAAGCCCCGGAGCTCATCGGCAGAACATTGAAGGACGAAGACGAGAAAGAGATCGGAAGGATAACATCTTTCCTCATCGACTCCTCAGGTCAGGTCGAGGAAGTCCTTGTTGAAAACAAACAAGGAAGATTCGTAAAATACCCCGTCGAGAGACTGAAAGTCAGCAAAGACGAAGTATTCTTAGTGTCGCCTATTGGCGCAAAAATAGAGGTCCTTTCCGAAAAGTTCCCCCTCATAAGCAAGAAGAGGAAAGTTCTAGACAAACTTTCAGAAAACAAAGTCATTCCGACAGAGATCTACGAAAACCTATGCAAAGAGTTCGACAGAACCTTAGAAGAGATGAAAAATGAAGCTCAAAGCCTTATAGAAGACGCGGAGAAGCAGATAAAGGCTCAGGAGGACCACCTTAAATCACTTCAGCTGTCCAGAACTTTCCTCGAGATTGAGCATGAGATGGAAACGCTTAGTGAGGAAACCTACCAGCAGTCGCGAATATCAATTCTAAAGGAGATAAAGAACGCCCAGCAGAGGAAGCTAAGTCTTCTAAAGACTAAGGACAAAATGATAGGCATAATGCAGGGGGAGGAAGAACCTCAGGTAAAGGAAGTACCTGAATCCCGAGCTGAAGCCGAGCCGACGCCCAGCGAGGAGCAACAAGCCATCCCTGTACGTGTAACACAGGGGTAAGCTGTCATTCATTCGGAAGCCGTCCTTTCATGGTGGTGAGCTTTGACGATCAAAGACTTCTTCCGTAAGGCGGGTAAACCGCTAAGCGAACTAATTCTTGAAACTACAAGTGAGCTTGGAAAATGCTATTCGAGGTTGGAGTTGGCGTCGTCGAAGCTAGAACAGAGGAACAAGGAGCTTTTCAATGCGTGCAGTTTCCACCTAAGAAAAGGCTCCAAGGAAAGGGCGACGATCTACGCCAATGAGATAGCTGAAATCCGAAAGGTACTATCCCTCCTTCAGAACGTTCAGCTTTCGGTCGAGAAAGCCATCTTGAGGTTGGACACCCTTAAGACGGTATCCCCGACCTTCGAGTCGTTCAAAGCAGTGTTCAGCGAGGTCAAGAATGCTTTAGGACTAGTCGGAAGTGTTATGCCTTCAATAACGCCGGAAATTGACAGATTGAACATGGCTATAAACGAGATACTTGTGGACACACAGTTTAACGCTACTATGCCAGCACCAAGCATAGTGAATGATCCGACTACCGAAGCCATACTCAAAGAAGCGTCCGGCATTGTCGAACAAGAACTGCAGAGGAAGATACCTGAACCACCTATAGACACAGCTGTTCCGAAGATCATAGAACCCAGCAGACCTATGATAGCTCTAGCCACTGACGGATCTGAGGTTTACGTAGGTCAGGACGGCTCAATCATAGGGGAGAACAGTATTCCAGAAAGTCCAGAAGAACCACAATTTCTTCTCTCTGAAGAGTTGGTCATGGACTATATCGAAAGAAACAACGGAGAGATGAATATAACTAGATGTGCAAAAGAGCTGAACTTGCCCCCGGCCAAGGTGTTAGAAGCTCTTGAATCCTTAAGCATAAAAGGGAAGATAAAGATTGAGCAGTGACGAGAATGAGCGTCATAGAAGAGCTCGAGAATACTGCTGTAAAGCACGCTCAAGAGGCAGTTGCGCTGGACCGACAGGGAAAAAAGGACATGGCCATAGCGGCTTACCGAAGGGCAATTGATTGTCTCCTAAAACTTGTGCATGTCTATCCTGACAATAATCTTAACAGGATCTATGTCCAACGAGCCGAGGTTTATAAAACCAGAATAAGAGTGCTTCAAGACTTCTGGGTTGACGGTTCAGCCAAGGGGGAAAGCTCTAGCTACGAGACTGTCCACACAACGCAGACTACAACCTTTGATGAGATGATTCTAAGGAAACCCCCAGATGTCAAATGGGAAGACATCGTAGGCCTTGAAGATGCCAAAAAAGCCGTCAAAGAAGCCGTTGTTTACCCTTCGCTGAGACCAGACTTGTTTCCTTTAGGTTGGCCTAGAGGGATTCTTCTTTTTGGACCCCCCGGATGCGGAAAAACCTTGCTCTCAGCAGCCGTGGCAAACGAGATTAAGGCTACGTTCATCTCCGTTGATGCCGCCTCAATTATGTCTAAATGGTTAGGGGAGGCTGAGCGGAACGTAGCAAGACTTTTCAACTCGGCTAGAAACGCAACCAAAGAATCGCCTTCCATAATTTTCATTGACGAGCTTGATTCTCTGATGGGGATCCACCGGCTCGAGATTGGGGGCGAGACAAGGGTGCGAAACCAGTTTTTGAAAGAGATGGACGGGATAACGGATAAGAAGAACCCGATCCACGTCTATGTCGTCGGTTCTACAAATAAACCTTGGACTTTAGACATGCCTTTCATAAGAAGGTTTCAGAAGAGGATATACGTTCCGCCTCCAGACTATTACGAACGGCTCGCAATGTTCAGGCTTTACATAGACTGTTTAAAGACATCGTCCGACGTAGATGTTGAGGAACTAGCAAGGCTGACTGAAGGGTTCTCCGGGAGCGACGTAATGGACTTGTGCCAATCTGCTCAGCTCATAGTGAACAGTGAACTCTTCGAGGCTGGGATGGCTAAGAGTGAAGCCGAGCCGCGGAAGATATCTATGCGAGATTTCCTCGGCATTCTGGAGAACAGGAAGCCGAGCATATCCAAAGAGTCATTGACCGCATACGAGAACTGGTCCAACAACTTCAAAGCCCTATGATCTAGGCAAGTCGAAATTTTTATTACCCCTTCCTTCTTCTAATGCGTAGGGTGTCATGGTATGTCTAACAATGAAGAAGAGATG
>CAYURV010000075.1:3020-5311 GCA_964447115.1 uncultured Candidatus Bathyarchaeia archaeon | reverse complement strand
TTGGGTGGGTCACAAAGTCCCAATGCATCGATGATCTCGAGTTGCCGCCATATCCCAAGTTAGAGCCAAAAGCAACGTGAACAGAGCCACCGATCTTCTCATCTGTCAGTATGTAGCCGATCGCCTTGTCAATTGCATGATTGCAGCCTATGCCCAGCTCAGCGATGTTTGTAGTCCTGACCTCTTTTTCTTTCCTGTCAATTTCCAGGCACCGTTTGAAGGAATCGATTATCAGGTCGCCGTTGACCTTCGCGGAGCATTCGTTTAGAATAAGTCTACCCTCCTCAAACCTTAAGACGACATCCCTGATGATCTTATTTGTGAACCTGTCAATAGTCAGTGGACATATGATCGTTCCTTCGCCAAAGGTCTCATGAGGCGCGATAAAGACTTCACCTGCAGGTAAGTTATTGCCTAGGTCGCCTGCCACTATATCTTGGTCGTCCACAACGCCATCGTCTTCGTTTATGCGGCGGCCTTTAATCTTACATGTGAAGTCTGTGCCTTTCCTGTCAGTCACGTGAAGAACATTAGCCCCCTTCAACTCTTCAGCCAGCCTTGAAGTGTTCTCCTTAAGGGTTGAAGCTGTCACCATCATGCCTCCAATGATCAACCGTTCGAGGTCTCGGTAGTCAATCCCATAAAAGCTCGCAGCCTCAGGTGTTGGCCAACCTGCGTAAGTCCACTTCTTTCCCACCCCCTCGTCCTCACCGTAGAGCACCTTCCTGATCGGAACATTAGCCTTAGTCCTTGCTGCTACCTTTTCCCGAGGAAACTCTGTCTGGATCTTCGGATCCTTGAACGGCTCAACAACAATGTGGACATCACACTCTTTTACGGCTCCCAGGTAATGCTTAGGCGTTACCTCTAGAACCTCTGTGGATACTTCTTTGTATATCCGCGTGGAATAACTGTCGCTCGTCGCTGTGATTAACGGATGGGCTCCCTTCCTGTAGCAGAGAATCCCGATCTCTTCGAGAAGCTCTTGGGTGTGGGTTCCGCCCCGTATGAGGACAGCTTCACCCGCCTTGAGGTTCATACCTGTCACAATGGTTTCAGCACATTTCACTATCTTCTCTTTCGAAATCATCTGACTATCACCATGCCCGTATACAGCTAAGCACCTACAACTACCTATATAACCTACTTCACTCTAGGACTTTAGATATTTAACGTCTGTCATATTATCCTACTGAGATGCTTTCTGGAAGCGACCGATGAGAGTACATATTCAAAAGATAGTAATCTTGTTCTCATATTGGAAATGGCCAGTTTAGTTACCGTCAACTATTGCCGACGGTTACAGCATTCTTAGATAATACTGAAACCCATTCTAAGGTGCTTGAGCATGCGGGCAACTGATAATTCTTCCAAGAGATACAATCGTATGTCTTGGGTAAGTTAGACAATACTTTGAAAGGTAATAAGAATGTCAAAGAAAAATAGTATCATCCTGGATCTTGAGAAGGGTGAGGCGACTACCTATTTTGGGGATACTCATCATCGCACAGTGCTTATAGCGTCTGAGGCTTTTATCAAAATGATGAGAGCTTTAAACGCTTTTGGTAGCGCAGGGTTAACTATTTTCTACATGATGGGACAAGAAAAGGGACGCTTCGATGTCTTAAAGGAGATAGAAGTATTACGACAGCGGGACATCTCTTTCACTAAGCGTCAGGTGTTAGAAAATATTGTACATCAACTTAAAGTGACTGGTTGGGGAGTGCCTAGGATTCAGAAGTTTGACGAGGAAAGGGGGGTTCTGACGATTCTGGTGGAGAATAACCCGCTTGTTGTTTCGCTGACCTTTGGCGTGAAACCGGAAGGACCCATCTGCCATTATTTTAGGGGCTACTGGGTTGGTGTTGTTTCCGAGGTTTTAGAGAAAAAGATGAGTTGCATTGAGACAAGGTGTATGGGTGCTGGGGAGGAATACTGCGAGTTTAGGATTACTACTGCCTAGTAAACCCCTTTTAGCGGCATGTCTCCCTTAGAAATATCGCTCCAAATTCTAAGTTGAACTTTTCATTACAACCATGAAGGCCATCCTTCTTTGTGCTTTTTATGTTAAATGTCGGCTAGAGGCCCAATGGAATCTTCTGACGAATAGAAGGACGGGACCCAAATGTACAAACCTTATCCTAAAAGACAGTGTAGAGTAGACAGAAAGGAAAATTCATCCGAATAAAATAGATATAATATGTTAACGCTCCCTAATGTCTGATTCTCTTTCTTTTTCCCACATTCTAAAACGTGTTTCAACGAAATCTGCCACTTTCTCTTCGCTGTAT
>CAYURV010000075.1:0-2920 GCA_964447115.1 uncultured Candidatus Bathyarchaeia archaeon | reverse complement strand
GACAACTATCGTGAACGTGGTGCCTTTCCGTTCTTAGCTTTCCGTAGAAGTATTTCCTCCATGCTCCTTCATGCGTCTCGACATTGCGCTTGCAGATCACGGCACCTTCAAAGATTCTACTGAATTCATCTTCAGAATCTCCGATCTGGACATACATCAGCAAAGACTACACTCTCATTAGACAATTACTGATTGGTCTATTTGAAAACACGGTAACCAGTCCTTATCGTGCATGGTTACATCAGCCTTAGATTCAGCTCTAGCTTAATCAAAATATGGCGATAAGCTAGGAAATGATGATATTGAAGGAACTGCTCAAGTCGATAAAAGCCTTCTCTCCAGTGATCGCTTCGTTAATCCTAATGCTGCTAGCCGTTGCCTCTGGTGTTGTAGTCTACGCATATGTCATGGGTTGGATCGGAGGGGCCACTCAGACTCCTGGGGGCGTAAAGGGAGAACTTCAGTATGACTCTATCCGTGCTGATGCATCGGCTGACACACTCAAAATATACGTTAGAAACGTTGGGCAGAAAGATCTAACATTAGATAGGATATATGTTGACGGAGTCGCCTTTGAAAATAAAACTACGCTTTCTGCGAACCTTGCTTTGAACAGTGTGGCGTACCTAGAGCTGCCTAAAAGTGGTGTAACTCTAACTATTGACAAAGGCAAATACTACGAAGTAAGAGTTGTCTGCACTGACGGCACCGTGGTTTCCCAATCCGTGGAAGGCAAATAGAGCTACCGTCCACTCCTTCTTCGCCGCTATCCGAAAGAAGAGTGGGGAAAAATGTTCGGCGGCATTCTCCGCAGTAGACGAGGCGTAAGCGAACTAGTCGCAAGTCTGACCATGCTTCTGATAGTCTCGATAGCCGGCACCCTACTATATTCTTACAGTGTCAGCGCTCTAAGCTCCTCATGGAGCTCTTTTTCCTTACTGACAAACCATAGAATAGAACGAGCTCAGGAACGGTTCTCAATAATAGCCATATGGTGGAGCACCAGCGATCAGCTGAATCTAACGATTCTGAATTATGGCAAGATCGAAATCGCAATCGACGCCGTGTACATGAATGGAAAAGCGGTCACGAGCTTCATAAGCGGAAAAGGGACAGTGGCAACCAGCGGAAACATCACGTTCGTGAGGTTTGCTTCGCCAATTGCGATCACTGAGGGTCAGACCTATGAGATTGCTGCTGTTACTGAACGAGGAAGCAGAGATGTGGTTTACTGGAAAGCTTAGACGCAACAAGCGAGGAATAGGTTCCGTAATTGGAGCAGTCTTCATGGTGCTCATCTTATTATCTGGCTACATGTTCTATGCCTTTAACATCGACGTGGCAAAAGACTACGCCGATATCCTTGAAGACATGCAGCAATTAGACCTGAGAAGAAACAAAGAAAACATTGAGTTCATCAGTGTCTCGATCGTCGGAAACCAGTTGAATATGACCATCCAGAATACTGGACCGTTCCAAGCCCATTTGATCTGGTTAGGAATTTTCGACGAAAATGTTATACCCTCTAGGCAAGAGTACCACGAGTTAGACATCTACGTCGAACCAGCTGAAACAGTGTCGAATATTCTGGCAGATGGTATTACGCCTCTCACAGGGCAGGAATGCGTGATTCAACTAGTTACAGAGCTAGGGAATACATTCAATTACAACTACCCACCGAGAGAGGAAGATAGCGAGCGGGCCCGCATAACGATAACCGGCATAAATGTGACTGCGACATACTACCCATTACGTTGGACTCTGCTCGGATTAACTGAAAATGTCAGCGGCTCAGTGTCTGATCTAGCCACAGACGATGCAAATTATGTTATCTTCCGTTCCTATTATAGTGGTTCAACTAGCAATATTGAGGATTTCGTTGATAATAACGTATCTAATGTTGACTCCTCACAGAACAAAGGAACATACAGTAACTTCTCAGCACAGCAGGCGGGTCCAGATTCGATTTGTGATACTTTACGTGAGGCAAACACCGCAGCGGGGACAACTAACATAACAACAGTGAACCAAGAGTCCTTTGAGGGTGATTGGCCTCCATCCTTGCCATCTGCTTGGACTGAAACTGGCAGATGGAACAAAGAAGCAGACCGAGCGTATAGTGGTACTTACTCCGCGGATTTTGATGGTCCTGGTTCAGGAGACCTGACGACTTCTGACCTTGGTTCTTCTGGCTCTACTGTTGCAATATACGTGGGATTCTGGTATAGAGATGAAGGCTGCGAAGCCACCGAGTTTTTGCTCAGATACTATAACGGAACCGCTTGGAACACTATTGTCGATTTGGGATCAACCACATCTGAAAACCAATGGCTCTTCTATCAGCAGAAAATCACTGACAGCCAATATCTCAATTCAACTTTCAGAATCCGATGGTCCGCCGTTGGCATCGACGGTGGTGAACATGCTTATGTGGACTTAGTAACGGTGAAAAGAGAAGTGGAGAACGTCAACTACGAGTTAGACTTGGAGGTTCAATGGGTAAGCGCAGATTATGATGAAACAAACGAAGAGCTGTGCATTTATGCAGGAATAATGGGGTCAGAAGATGTTCAAGTAGATGTCTGGGACGGTAGTTTATGGCAAAATCTCTTGCCCAGCTTATCAGGCGGATGGAACAATGTCTCAGTTTCTTCGTATCTTGTCTCCTCAACTTTCACAGTCAGATTCAAAGACAAATTGGATATAGGCGACGTTACGCAGGACAGCTGGGAGATAGACGCAGTACTTTTGCATGTCTGGACTGCGGCGGAGGGATACATAGCAGAAGTCGAGTTCACGGGTTCATCAAACTTGGAAGACTGGACTAGGCTTGATTGGCGGGTTGACAGTAGTTGGGACGTAGGGGAAGTCGCAGTAACAATCCAATTCTACAACTACACCCTTGGCGATTACGCATCTA
>CAYURV010000074.1:0-5321 GCA_964447115.1 uncultured Candidatus Bathyarchaeia archaeon | reverse complement strand
GACGACCCCAGCCAATGGGAAGGCCTTAGGGGAGAGAACCTTTGTCCAGATTTCAGGACTATTGCGAAAAAGAAAGGGGAATGGTTCCAGAACCCTGAATCCTACGGAGACGATCTGGCTGCATACGCGACTGAAGTAAGCATCTGGCGAAACCTGACCGTATTTAGGCCTATAGCGATAGCCTCAAAGATGCGTCATGGCATGATCAGTCTACAGTTGAACCCACAAGTTGCTGACAGCTTCGAAGACAGCGTTAAGTCTGCACTCAAATTCTATTCGGATGCTGAGGAATTCTTGAGGAAGTATGATGCTCATCTGCTTTGGGGGTATTCGAGGTACGTCGAGAGGGGAAGACCGAACATCGTCTTCAAGGTTGCGGGAAGTTCACCCGCAGCCATCGACATCACAAGGAAACTCGAGAGCCTTGGCTTAGGCACAAACAACACCGTAACCTTCACTGTCTCTCAAGAAATAGAGCTGATCCTCGCGAAGATTGAGGGAAGAGCTGAAGCCATAATGAAGGGCATACTCTTGACAACAGTCTACGAGACAAACATGGGCGGCAGACTCGATGATCACATAAGAGAGGTCCAGGCCGAGAAGCTTATACGGAAAGCTCTAGCACAAACCCAGCAAAAGGAAAAAGCTCTAATGAAGCTTGCTGAGGAATTGGGTGCCCGGGACGAGGTGGAAGCGAAAACCTCGCTCGAAGAAAAGATCATAGCTGTAAGTAGCCGAAAATATCTGAACCCGTTGAACAAGGAGCCTTTAATAGACTTCCTTGCAGAGAATAGGGTTCCCTTCGGGACTAAAGAAAGAGTAAAGGAGTATCTCGATGTCTTGGAGAACGATATAGAATATTGCGGAATCCTTGTAACCAAACGGGTATATGAAATCTTCTTCAGCCCGAAAAACAGGCTGAAATGGCTGGCCTGCCTTCAATCCAAATATAATCTAGCAAGCGAGGACGCTCAGGAAGTGCTAAAAGGAATTGATATCCTACCAGCCTCGAAGAGGAAGCCTAAAGAAACGCTTCTGACACTAGGAGAGACAAACATGACTCATACAGAGTTCCCAAATCACCAGATGAGTGTATTGATGGCAAGTCTAGAAACTGGCGTGGACATTAGAAATTACGAGGAATCCGTGTTGAAGGAAATCGATCCAGGGGTTCTACGCAGGCTAACCAGCGAATGGATCGACATCAAAGACCTCTTCTTAGGCGCCTATGAGCTGACGGCAGGACAGCAGGCTATATTGAAGGAAGCTGGGATCGTAGACTCAGTAAAATATGGCAACCGCGGGATTAAACCTCCGGAATGGGGGGCTTTCGGGGCCACCGTGAAGACTATGGATGAATTTTCAAGAAGTTACCACGAGTTTAAGAGGAGAAGCATTGAATTTATCCGCAAGATTTCTGACGAAGCCTAATGCCAATATCTTTATTTCTTGAACTGTCATGATCAAGGAAACAAGAGGAGAAGGTTTATGAAACCTCGACTGTTCAAAGGCGTTAAGCCGAAGAAAGGCTATACCCCGATCGCAACCACCCGCAATTCTGAGCTCAAATATCTCGAGTTTGGGAGACTTTTCCTGCGTAGACAGGGCGACGAGTATAGGGGTGAAACTGGAAGTCGTGAAGCGGTCTTAGCAGTCTTGACAGGAGAATGCAGCATCAACCTGAATACTCCATCTAAGAAGATATCGTACGAAAGGATCGGCGGCAGACACGACGTCTTCTCAGGAAAGCCTACAATGGCCTACCTACCCAGAGATGTTGGATTCACAGTTGTCGCTGAGACTGATAAGCTTGAAGTTGTCTTGTCCTTTGCTCAAAGCGAGTCTGATTTTCCACCCATTCTTGTGAAGCCTGAAGACGTCGAGGAAAAGTCTGTAGGAGTCTGGAACTGGAGCAGAAAAGTCTATACTTGTATAGGGGACAATATCAAAACTGAAAGGCTTCTTGCCGGAGAGACGATCAACCCACCGGGAAATTGGTCTAGCTCTCCACCGCACAAACATGATTCGAAAAGCCTGAATGAGGTCCCTCTTGAAGAAGTTTACTTCTTTAAGGTCAAACCAGTCCAAGGCTTCGGACTGCAGAGAATCTATACGCCCCCCGAAGATGATGAACCCTTTGACGAGGTTTATGTAGTAGAGAACGACGACACAGTTGTCATTCCAAGAGGTTATCACCCAGTAGTTGCCGCCCCAGGCTATCAGCTCTACTATCTATGGGTGCTCGCGGGTGAAGAAAGGATATATGGAGCTTGGACTGACGATCCCAAGCATAGGTGGCTTAAGGACCGCGAACCTATGCTCCGCGATATCCTTCATTATCCTTGAGAAATCTTGGATTTCTCTCTCAATTTCTCTCTAACAATTCTTACGGCCCGTTTTACTGCAGCCTCGAAATCCCCAACGCCGTTTACACCTGCTGCAGTTGAGTGACCTCCTCCCATCCCGTGGAGATACTCTCCTAAGGGCTTGGCTAGGTCTCTGCCAAGGTGGAAGCCTGTCTGCCTGTAGAATTCTTGATCGGACCTTATGCTTATTTGAAGCTTATCATCCCTTTGGCCGCCGACCATCGCTAGGTTAGCGCCCATCTCAATAAGGGCTCTAGCGGCAGAAGCTTGGTAAGACCTTACATGAGAGAATGTTATGAGCAAGTTGCCAATCCTCATAAGCTTCAACCTCTTCGAAGCCTTCAGGCGCGCAATGCGTTCTGACGGATCTATTGGAAGAGAAAGCCGCGACAAGGCTTCCCTTGCATTGACGCCAGCATCAACCAAATCAGCAGCCGCCTTGAAGGTGTTCGAGCTTGCCAATATGAAATGTTTCGTGTCAAAAGCTATACCTAGAAAGAGCGCCTCTGCCTCCTCCTTCGAAGGCGTTAACCCAAGCTCCTTGAAAAAACCATAAACAATCTCACATGTCGACGAGGCGTTCTCATCAGAAATGCAGAGCGCTGCGATCTTTTCTGTTTCTGGATGACTTGCATGGTGATCGATCACGACAAGGGGCAATGAGAATCCCGTAATACTTTTCCCCCATTCCCCAAGCTGCTGGATTGTGTTCGTGTCCAACATGACAATCAGATCGGCATCCTTGAAGTTCGGTTCCTTGAACG
Source organism: uncultured Candidatus Bathyarchaeia archaeon (assembly GCA_964447115.1). Lineage (GTDB taxonomy): Archaea > Thermoproteota > Bathyarchaeia > Bathyarchaeales > DTEX01 > CAYRBK01. The sequence goes on along the minus strand of CAYURV010000074.1, from coordinate 2,191 downwards.
TTACTTCCATGGGTAGATAGTCAGACAACACCCTCGACAATCTGCTTATGCCTTCCGGCGACGCGATCTCAACTTTGACCCCAGGACTCATCTGTTTCAGCAGTTTAGAGAATGCAAAGGCTGAACATAATGCATCTGGGTCTGCGTTCTGGTGGCAAAGAAGAAGGATGAACTGCGCATGGAACTTCTCTATAATTGACTTTACTTGCTGAATTGACATCCTAAATCCCTCAGTTGCTTTTCTATGGCTTCGAAGGCTGCTTGAACAGCCTCTTCTGCCAGCTTTTTTACGTTCAAATCCTTGAGAAGGGGCGAAGGGTTTAACTCAATGTCAACTTCTATGTTCAGCGTTTCTGAGCCGTTAAAGTCGACGGCGATTGATAAGTCTGAAATTTTTTGGCTCGGAACCTTCGACGTGATATGCCTTCTAGCAGCCTCTTCACCTATCTCACAGATCTTTTCAATTTGCTCAGAAGAAAGGGAAGATACTCTCAGTTCTACCAATAACCCCACCATTAAGAAGGCGAAAGCGGACGCAAGTCTTTTTGAAGTCTCTCATTAAGCTCTTTAACTTGACCTCGAAGACGCTCTTCCTGTTTGCCTAGGACTGAGATCCTCATGTTAGCCAACTCTTTCCTCTCGTTCAACTCTGTCGTCACTCTCGTCTTCTCCGACTTTACGAGAAGCGAACCTATGGACTTGTAGATTGCCACGTCGTCCGATGCCTTTTCAAGTTCACTCAATGCCTGATCGACCTCCAAAAGCTCAAGCTCAAGCTGCTGCTTCTGTGTTAAGACAGTCTGAAGCGTCTGCTGCAGCTGTTGCAGTCTCAGCAATCTCTCCTGAACAGCTGGGGGAAGCTTGACTTCTTCACTCATATTCAACCAACACCTTGTTAATGATACGTAAATGTCCTTGGCATAAATATGCGTGGCGGTAGTTAAAGTGCTTTTCACTCCGGTTGGATTGATGGGTTCTCTGAACCTTCTTTGGATAGGTGAGCGAAACACTAACTGAGAATTTTCTCTACCACAGGCAACGGTAATATTTAACTGAGAGCATGCAAATTCAATCGAGATATAAAGAGAGGATCTGATGAAGCAGCTGATCCACAATGGTGTCCTCATACCGAGATATGAGTTAAAAGGGCTCCATATATCTGTGAGAGGTATCGATTATGAACTTGCGCCGGACCAAGAAGAGATGGCTCTTGCTTGGGTTAAGAAGCTTGGAACTGTCTATGTCAAGGACAAGGTTTTTGTCACTAACTTTTTCAGAGATTTCTGCGACGCATTGAACTCAAACGAGAAGTTAAGCCAGGATGATTTCGACTTCTCCGTGGTGCAAAGCTGTATTGACCAAGAGAAAGCCTTAAAGCTCACCCTCAGCAAACGGGAAAAGAAAAGGCTTAGTGAACAACGTAAAGCGTTGAAGGAGGCGAATAGGCAGAAGTACGGGTATGCGATTGTCGACGGTGAAAGAACAGAGGTCAGTAACTACACAGTTGAACCATCCTGCATTTTCATGGGAAGGGGGAAACACCCTTTTCGTGGACGATGGAAAAAAGGTCCTCGTGAAGAAGACATTGAGCTTAACATCTCCCCAGACGCCGCTAGGCCACCTGGCAATTGGAAAACCATTCTCTGGCTACCTGATGTAATGTGGATCGCACGGTGGCGCGATAAGCTCACTGGCAGAATGAGGTACATCTGGCTTTCCGAAAACAGCCCGCTCAAACAGAGAAAGGAAATTGAGAAGTTTGACAAGGCCAGAGAGCTTCAACGGAATCTGGCAAAGATACAGACCCATACATGGGCGAATCTGAATGCGGACGATCTGAGGAGGAAGAAGACGGCTACTGTTTGCTACCTCATTGATAAATTGAAGATAAGGGTCGGCGACGAGAAGGATCCAGACGAGGCTGATACAGTCGGCGCCTCCACCCTTCGACCTGAACATATTAAATTCGATGAGGATGGCGATGTAACCTTCAGTTTCCTCGGAAAGGATTCTGTAGCTCACATTTTCAAGGTTAAGCTTCCTGAAGAAGTTGTGAGGAACCTTAAGGAGTTCTCGTCAAGAGCAGAGTCAACGCTCTTCAACGGCGTCGACTCAGAACGGGTGAGCGGGTTCCTTGGTGAAGTGCTCAGCGGACTATCAGCCAAGGTGTTCCGCACCTTTTATGCATCCG
>CAYURV010000073.1:0-5360 GCA_964447115.1 uncultured Candidatus Bathyarchaeia archaeon | reverse complement strand
CTATTCCAAGCAGAGACTGGAGGTCCTCCCGTTCGACCTCAACCGTTGGCATCTAGATCAACTCCATGCGTCTAATCCAGTCTAGGTCATGGCTGAACAGGTAGCGGATGTCGTCGATTCCCGCCTTCATCATGAACAGTCGGTCTACACCTAGACCCCAAGCTAGAACTGGAACCTTGATGCCTAGTGGCAAAGTAACCTCTGGTCTGAAGATTCCTGAACCGCCAAATTCCAGCCACCCATAACCTTCTTTATAGGCCACTAACTCGACACTTGGCTCAGTGAAAGGGAAGTAGTCCGGTCTATATTTTACCTTGTCTGCGCCAGCGACGTCTATAGCGAATCTCTCCAGTATACCTAAGAGGTCTCGCAACGTCAGGTCCTCGCCTACAACTATGCCCTCTACCTGGTTGAATTCCGTCAGATGAATTTTGTCAACAACATCTGGGCGGTAGCATCTAGCGATTGAGAAGTACTTTCCCGGAATCTCCAGATTGCTGCTTATCAGCGTTCTGGCGCTGAGTGAAGTCGCTTGGCTACGAAGCATCAAACGTGCAGCCTCAAGCATAGAGAAGGCATATCCCCAGCCCTTGGCACCCGTCTTCCACCCGTCTTCATGCGTCTTTCTAACATTCTCCAAGAATGGCTTGTACTGGTCTAGGTTGCCATATTCGGGTTCCTTTAGAAAGTACATGTCGTGAATGGCTCTTGCAGGATGGTCTTGAGGCATGTACAACCCGTCGCAGTTGAAGAAACTCAGCTCAACGATCGGGCCAATCATCTCTCTGAAGCCGAGCGCAACAAGATTCACCTTCAACTCGTCCAGAAACCTTAAGTAGGGATGCTTCTTGCCAGGCCAGACACGGGCGACGGGTGCTTTGATATCATATTTTAGGAGTCTTGCTTCACGCCACCTGCCGCTCGCAATAAGTTCTGGAGTGAGTTGACTGACTTCTTTACCAACTTCAACTCCTTCCTCAACAAGTCTCCACCCTTTTTTAGTCAGCTCTAGTTCCCTCAAGGTCTCTTCCCGAACCTCGATGAGATTCCTCCTTTTCAGAACAGGAACGATTTCGCGGAGACCTCTACCACAATCCTCAACAGTCACTGATCCCTTTCTTTTTAGTAATACTAGGAGCTTCTCATCGGGTCCTTCGGGAGGCTCTTTCAGCAACCTTAACTTCTGCCTTTTCTGCTCTATCTTGGCCCATCCCTTACGACTTAGCCAACCTAGGGCAATGACCGAGAGGTTCTTTTCTAAGGAGGCAGCATCTAAGACGGCGTCAATGGACGCTTCTGGGCCGATTTTTCTCAACGCATTGACTAACCTTCTTTCGGGCAATCCTTTCTCGGCGTATTCTTCTCCTTCCTCATTGAGCAAAATCCTTTGAGTCTTCTTCTCATGAATCCTTACCAGGTTCTTTGACTCAAGGGACAGAGCTGCACGCATGACAGCTGCGTGGACCAAACTGGTAGCCTCGACAATGTCAGCAATGCTCATACGTCCATCAGCCTCTTTCAGCACCCGTAACATCTTTGCCTCGTTTCCACGAAGCTCTGCCAAAGTATACGCCTCCTAACCATCTTGAAAGTTTCCGTAGTAAGATGCAAGCCTAATTGATGCCTTATCTAATACTTCAAGGTTAACAAATAGGTTTTGGTCAAATAAGATGTGACTGGGAGTCCTACGGTTTTCTCGGGTCAAGGTAAAAGCGGTCTAAAACCACACGCTTGGCAAATAGAGATGATAAACTGACAAATGAGCCAATCAGTAGTTTCGAAGGCTTAGGATTGATGTTTTCTGCACTTGATAGAAAAGACTTTGAGCATTCAGATCAACAATGCTTATGCTCTCAACGGTGATGATCTATGGCAACTGAAAGAGCCTCTCAGTTTTTCCGCTAGACGTTCCTGTCATTCACTAGAACCATTCTTCCAGTGTAGTTTTTGCCTTAGCTTTTTTCATGCCCTCAATCGTCCTGCCTAATGCATTTTGGACTCGATCTTCGGAGAAGTCCTTTTCGCCGCAGAGAAAGTCCACAACACCTTTAACTTCAGGTTCTCCCCAAACGATCCTGTAACTGTCTGTGATCTTCGGATGAAGAAAAACCTCTCTTATCAACCTTGGCTCAACTGGGAACTCAGCTTCCTTTACGGTCTGAAGAGCCACTTCAAGGGTTCCATGAGCCTTCACCAATTTGAGAGCGTTCTTAGGCCCTATCCCCTTCACGCCGTCCGGGTTGAAGTCTGTGCCTATGAGGATTCCGATGTCGACAAGCTGCCCATAAGTGATGCTCCATTCACTCAAGACTCTGCGTAGTTCAACGGTCTCTGGAACAACCTCGACGTAAACCTTTTTTCGAGGAAGCTTCCTCCTCCCAGAGATGGTCAGGTTTCTAAGCAAAAAAGGCGCGCCGAACAACAGACTGTCATAGTCTTGGCTGGAACAGTAGTCCGCCTCCCCTTTCTTGACGAGATGTGCTGCTTGAGCCTCTCCTTCTGAAGGCGCCTGAACCCAAGGGACCCCCATAAGACTCAACAAACGCTTTGAGTCGTCAGCCATATAGTCTTTCAGACGTGAAGTCATCTGCGCATACATACGGGCTTCCTCAGTCTTGCCTTCGTTTAAGGCTTTTTCGTATTTGACTAGGGCTTCTTCCTTGACCTTTGATCTTCTTTTTATCTCCACCTCCTTGAGCGCCGGTGGAACCCCATCGAAAACATAGATAACCTTCATTCCCATCTCAAGGAGGTTGCAGGTCCTGTAGAACAATCCGCTCAGATGACTCGTTATCTTTCCCGTGTGGTCTTTTAGAGGTGTTCCGTCGGGTTGCCTTATGATTGCTAGGAACTGATACAGGGCGTTGTAAGCGTCGATCGCTACCTTCTTTCCGCCAAGGTTCTTCAAATCAACCGAGGTTTTTGGCACCAGATCTCCTAGGTTGACACCCATTCGATGACCAGCCTTCACCAATAAGCATATTACAGCATCAATCAATCTGTGTTCTGAGAAAACTCCTATAAAGCTTTTTGGCTAGTTCCCTAGTGACATGATTGAGGCCTTGTCTCGCTTTCATAGAGAGTTCGGACACGCTACTGCTTTCCGATATAAAAGAGCTGAAGAGCACGTTACACTCCTTGTGACTACCGATCCCTCAAGCTAGATGGTCCGAATAAGTATAAATTACACTAGTTCAGTAGCATATCCAAACCTAGTCAAGAGCAAAGGGCGCGGCGCGTTATGGCCTTTCGAATGCCTAACCGAGAGCTTTCAGTCAGAGATATTCTGAGCAGATCCCTTGATATTTACTTTGGAAGGTTTGAGTATTTTCTGATTCCCTCTTTATTCTCAAACTTGGCGAACGGAGCTCTTTGGCAGGTCATGGGATTTTTCTTGCCAAGCTTCAGCCTTCCCGAAAATTACACAGAAGAATTTTTTCTATGGTTGATTAACTATCTGGCTGTTGCGATCCCAGTCTTTGCTCTCTTCGCCTTGATGGTATGGGTCGTCAGTACTCTATCTAACGGGATAACTGTGAGATGTTCTGCAGATAGGTTGGAGGGGAGACACGTAGACCTCAGACAAGCTGTCAGCTTTACCCTAACAAACCTTTCCTCTCTTTTGGCAGCTGGGTTCATTAATGGGGTTCTCACACTGCTCGGTTTCATTTTCTTCATTATGCCAGGCATTATTGTGGCGGTAATGTTCAGTCTGACTGTGCAAGTTGTGTTGATCGAGCGGTTAAATGCCATTGAAAGTCTCCGCAGGAGCAGAAAACTTGTAGCTGGTAGATGGGGGAAAACGTTCACGGTTCTCCTTTCAGTCTTTCTCATTGTAACAGTAGTGTATGTGATAGGAGATCTTATTGGAGACCTCATCGCCGGCTCCTCAACACAGCAGCCCTTCTTCTTAAGATGGTTGATCACAAGCATAGTCTCATCCATTGGCTTGCCACTACACCCAATCGCCCTGACTTGCCTCTACTACTCAATGTGCACTAGAGAAAAACCAACAGAAGTCAAAGTGCCGATTCAGCCAACGGTTTCGGCTGAACCGCCAACCCGTCTACCTGTGCCAAGTTATCTAAGCTTCCAGCCTACGTTCTGCTTCAAATGCGGACAAAGGCTCCCGTCCGATGCAGTTTACTGTCCTCGATGTGGAGTACAAGTGAAGCCCTAATGCCTACAAATTTACCCTACTGACAGTAGGTCAAGACGGGTGGATAATCTTTCTAGGCGTTGGAACGTTTAGCTTTAATACCTCTGATCAATGTTTAGTTATGGGAGAAATCTCATCTTGAGGTACTCACTGGTTTCTGATGCTTACGAAAGGATTGAAGACACAACTAAAAGGTTGGAGATGACGGATTACTTAGTGGAGTTCTTTAAAAGAACCCCGAAGACAATCATCGACAAAGTTGTCTATCTCACTCAAGGAAAACTCTACCCAGATTTTACGGGCATCGAGATAGGCATAGCCGAGAAACTAGCTGTGAAAGCAGTTGTGAAGGCAACTGGAAGAAAAGAAAAAGAGATCGAAGACGATTTAAAGACGACCGGCGACTTGGGTGAAACTGCACAAAAATTTCTCGGGAAAAGGCTTCAAGTCACCTTCTTCTCAGAACCTCTCACCGTTGACAGGGTCTATCAGACTCTTGACAAGATGGCGAAAGCCACCGGCTCCGGGTCAATGGATCAGAAGATAAATCTTCTAGCGGGTCTTCTGGCTGACGCCACGCCCAAGGAGGCCAAGTTTATCGTCAGGACAGTCACAAGTAAGCTACGGTTAGGGATAGCCGACATGACAGTCCTTGACGCGTTGGCTATCGCCTATGGGGGCGGAAAAGACTCAAGACCCATTCTAGAAAGAGCCTACAATGTCTCTTCTGACTTAGGCAAAGTGGCAAAAGTAGTTGTGGAAGCCGGTATAGAAGGGCTGAAGGACTTTGAGGTCTCGCTCGGGGAACCCGTTAGACCAATGCTTGCAGAGCGTTTGAGTTCACCTGAGGAAATCCTTCAGAAACTTGGTGGAAAATGCATAGCAGAATACAAATACGATGGAGAGAGACTACAGATTCACAAGGATGGAGAAGAAATTGTCCTGTTCTCAAGGAGACTTGAAAACATAACGGACCAGTACCCTGACGCAGTTAGATTGGTCAGAGAAAACATCGTACCTAAGCAGGCCATCATAGAAGCTGAATGTGTCGCCGTGGATCTGGATAGTGGTGAGATGAAGCCTTTTCAGGAACTCATGCACAGAAGGCGGAAATATGGGATTGAACAGGCAATAGAAGAGTATCCAGTTACGTTGTTTGTGTTCGACGTCCTCTACATTGAGGGGAAAGACTTGACTCTAG
>CAYURV010000072.1:0-5415 GCA_964447115.1 uncultured Candidatus Bathyarchaeia archaeon | reverse complement strand
TCATGCCCAAGCATCCGAAGCCATCTCGTCAGTTTCCCCAGCATCCCGTCCGCTAAAAACCTCAATGCCTTCATGTCCCCTATCTGATCACCATGCCCTCTCCGGGTTTCGCAACGATCTCGCCCTCGTCCATCACTAAGCTGCCATTCACGAAGGTCTTCACAGGCTTGCCTTTTACCTGCCAGCCATCAAAGGGGGAAAATTTCGCCTTTGAGTAAAACTTTGAAGCATCGATCTTCCACTCTCTTTTCATATCCACGATCACGAGGTCAGCATAATTGCCTTCATTTAGTCCTCCTCTACCTTCAAGCCTAAAGATTCCGGCAGGGTTTTCCGACATCATTTTAATTAACAAAGTGAGGGGCAAGCGTTTTCTACTAACTTGGGTCAGCATAAGAGGAAGCAATGTTTCTATGCCTGCTATGCCGGCTGCGGTCTCCCAGATGGATAATCTCGTCTTCTCGTTCCGAGCATGGGGCGCGTGATCGGAAACCAAGATATCGATGAAATCTGCCAGAAGACGAGACCATAGAGAACGAATGCTCCTTCTAGATCTCATGGGAGGATTAGTCAGAGCAACAGGGCCTATGTCCTTCAAATGGTGAGACGATAGAAGCAGATGGTGAGGCGCGACCTCGCAAGTTACTGGTAGCCCAGATGTCTTAGCTGCACAGATAGTCTCCAATCCTCTGTCCGTGCTCACATGGCATATATGAATTCGCGCGCCACTCATCTTAGCTATTTCAATGGCACGCTCTATGGCTCTAACCTCAACCTCTGGTGAATGTACCTTCAGATACGAGTCAATGCTGTCGTTCCCCTTGCCTTTCATCCTCTTCAGTGCGGCTTGTAGGAGTTTTCTGTCCTCTGCATGGATAGAAATGGGAATGTCCGATTTGGCAGCCTCTTTAGACACCCTTAGCAAGGCCTCATCGTCATCGGGGTCTTGCCCACCGATCTTCTCTGACATGTACAGTTTGAACCCCTTGGCTCCTTCCTGAATTATGCTTTGCATCTCATCGATCTTCTCTGGAAACGCTGAGTAGAAAGCTACGTTTATGACCGATTTCTGCTCTGCGACGGCTATACGTTCTCTTAGAGTACTCTGGTCCATGGTCACTGGTTTGTTATTCGGCATATCGATAACGAGAGTTACACCCCCATTAGCAGCTGCCGCGGTTCCCGACGAGAAGTCTTCTTTGTATCCCAGTTCTTGATCTCTCAAATGAACGTGCGCATCAATCAACCCAGGAAGAATCAGAAGGCCCTCTAGGTTCATTTTCCTTGAGGCAGGTGGCATGTTTGTCTTTTTAGATATTTTGGCGATCTTACCATCGTCAATCGCCACGGCTGCTTGAGTTACCCCCCCATACGAAAGTATCTTCGCATTCTCCAGAACAATGTCAACTAGCAAGCGCCTTTTCGCCTGCATTAGATTATCATACCTAAGATAGATAAATCCAACGGACAAGGAAACGCTCAGATGAGATGTGTTTTGTGTTTGAGAAGAACGCTAATGTTAGTATTCAGAGCGCGTTAGTTCTATGCGGCATTCTTCACACACGAATATGCCCTCAACTTCTCTTAGATCATCAGACCATATCCCGCAGCTATCACAGTATCCGGCTGATGGAGGAGCTTCTTCTGTTTCGCCGGCAACCTTCAGGTTTTCTATCCGAGCTTTCTCTTGGATTATTTCTATGAGTTCAGGTGTGACTGCAAGGATATCTTTGCTTGATATTATGCCTGCGAGTTCTCCCTTATGCATGACAACCAATCTACGTATGTTCTGAAGGCTCATCCTTCTGGCCGCATCGCTTATAACCATGTCTGAATCTATGGTGGTCAATGGTGTACTCATAACCTCCCTAGCGGTCACTTTGCTTGGCTTTATATCCTTTGCAACCACTCTTTCAGCAAGATCTCTTTCGGTAATCATGCCAACGGGTTTACTAGTTCTAGCGCTAACAATGACGCAGCCGATTTTGTGTTTGGCCATCAACTGGGCTACCTTGCTAACCGGCTCGTTTTCGTTGACAGTGATCACAGGACTGGTCATCACGTCCTTGACTAGCATCCGAGACCTTATCTCGATAGCAGCCATGAGTCTTCCATCCTCCTCATGCATAGAGATTACTGAACTACTTTTAAACTTTATTTCTCAAGGCTCTGTGTAGTTTGTACAACCCAGAAAAAAGCCGTAAAACTAGACCACGAAGTTAATTACTTCTGCCATATTTTCCATTTCTAGATAAATTCGCTTGGATTGGGCACACCAACACATATACTATCGTAAAGATTACGATGACTACGTTCATTGATTTTAAGGTATGCGCGCTTTCCTCCGAAAATATACGACTTGAGTCTGTTTGCTATGGCAACTCTGCGGACAAGAATACCTGCACTCCACTGCATCCATGCAAGCGCAGATGTTCCTTCGCTATAACCGACAGATGTCTCGGTCTTTTTGTCTGTTCAACTGACTCAATATCGTCCACAGTCATTATGCCTTCACAATCGTCGAACCTGACGCGAAGATCGTTGTTGGTGCGAAGAATTTCCCTCCTAGAGACGAATGGAAGAGGCATGACGACTCCAAAAACCAAGCACATCGCAACTAAGAAACTTACTATAGGATTTATGCAAAGGTATACCGGCAGATGTCTGATATCTCCCTATGGAGATCCATAACTCTCTTGATAGCAGGATGATCGGGGCCTAATTGTTCACCCAATTTCTTGAGTGTCTTTTCGATAGGCACGGTTTTAGCCTCTTCTATCAACTTGTCAGCGTAGGCCACAATCTTTTCTTCGAGTGTCTCAGGAACATAACTCCTATCTGGCCAACCGAGTTTAGTAGCCTCATCGGTGGTGATGCCTCCTCCCACATGCCGCTCAATTATCGCTGTTACTGAAGTGGGTAGGTTCAATGATCTAGCGATTTCACCTCCAACAGCTGCGTGGTGCACGCTGTGGGTTTCAGATCGACCAATGTCGTGTAGAAGCGCTCCGATGCGGATCAACTCAATGTCCACTTCGACGCCGTTTCTAGCGCAATTGTCAGCTATACTAGCGGCAAGTTCCGCTACAGCCTTACAGTGTTTCACGATATGTCTAGAACAGCCCTTCGCTCTCAGAATCTTTACCGCTTCTTCTGGCGAGGGCAGCAGCTTATTCACCTAGTTCGCTCCTCAGCTGCTCAACTTTCTTGGATAGAAACTCGACAATTCTCTCATTGTTAAAGTGTGTCAGCGGCTTATCACATTTGGGGCATCGGAACACATACTCAGTTGCTTCCTCAAAGGTGAGACGGTTGCATCCGGATGAATGACAGTAGTAGAAATCGTGGTTCTTCTCGTAATCCAGCCTAATCTCGAGCTTCGCAAGAATGTGCTTCTTTTGGTTTGTCAAAAAGCCGTCTATCTGGTCTGGTTGGAGCCTCCAATGAAAAATGAACCAACCAGTGTTCTTGTCTCGAGTTCTCCTTAAGGCTACGATAGAATGATCATATAATCTGTAAAGTATCTTACGAACTGTGTTTAGCTTGATGTTGCTTTTGGCTACGATCTCCTCATCAGTAATCTCCTCCACTTGGTTAAGAATCTCAACTATCTTCACAGCCTCTTCGCCCCCCAGAATATCAGCCACCTTCATCAGAGTATGATAGTCTGGCAAAGCCATTGAAGATCACCGCAAACCAGTCTATAACATATATTATAACTCATGAGACTTAAATTGATCGCTACTAGAGAGGACTCTTTGGATTATTTAGCGCCCTTTCCCCACAACTTTCTTACCTTTGGATTGGGGGATAACCCTGATGTTAGCCTCGTCGAACGACCAGGAAAGCTCTTCTCTCTCAAACAACTCGTGGAGAAAGACGCTCAAGGCGCTTATCTCAGAATGGGGCTGAGATGTCACAGAAATGTTCCAATTCGCAAGACCGAAAACTTCGCTGGGCACCTTAGCGCCACCGACCACAATAAGCTTATCTTTAGGTGAGGCTTTCGCCTGTTCAACAACATCTTGGACGGGTAGGCCATACATGGTCAGGTGGATGACTTCTCCTCCGCCTTCCTTCCATTCACTCAATACCCTGTGCCAGTTTTGCGCATATTGCACCGTGAAAGACCCGCCCCAAGACCCGCTCACTTTCTCAACGCTCTTCTCGATTTTCTCGTCCTTTTGACCGCTATAGAAGGCTCCGTCAGCCCCGAAAGCTCTTGCTGCTAGAAGAAGATGAGTTGTAACCCTCTTGTCGCGACTTGGCCTATGGTTTAGCCTCAGTACGTAGACTTTCCATTTTTTCAAGTCTAAAAGTCCCGCCCAACTTCTCCACATGATTCCTAATTCTGTCCGCTATATCTGGTGGAGCATCGAAAGAGACATCCATGTGGTCTTCCTCGTAAGTAACTTTATGCACATCAGCATAGTTGAACACCCATGAAAGGAAGGATAAGGACTCTTCGTTCATCCGAATGGTAAAGGATGACCGTACATGAGATATAAGGTGTCTAGCAATCTCCTCTTTGAGCTCATGAACATTAGTTTTATACAAGGCAGAGACTGGCACAAGGTTCAATGAATACTTCCTCAATTCGTCTATCCTTTGCTGCAGATCTTCTTTAGAGGCCAAGTCAATCTTGTTCAGCACCGTTATGATGGGGATTCCTGTTGCCCCTATAGCTTGGATCGTCTCGAGACAGCACAATAATTTCCTGATAATCTCGTCTTGGGGCTCACTCACATCAATGACTAGAATGATTAGATCGGAGAGAATCGTCTCCTCAAGGGTTGAGCGGAAGGCCTCCACGAGTGTCAAAGGTAACCTGTCGATGAAGCCGACTGTATCCGTTATAAGCACCTTTTCGCCAGAAAGGCTAACAATCCGAGTCGTCGTTGAAAGAGTTGTGAACAGTCTCGTATCGGCAGGCACATTCTCTTCAGTTAGGGCGTTGAAAAGCGTGCTCTTACCCGAATTCGTGTAGCCAGCTAGCGAAGCCTGTGAGAAGCCTAGCTTGAGTCTGTGATGCCGATGTAGTTTTCTTGTCCTCTTTATCCCTTCGAGTTTCTGTTGGATATTGTGAACCTGCCGTCTCGCACTTTCGTGGTAGACATCGACTTCATATTTACCTAAGCCGAGAAAGCCAGGCTGTTCGCCAATCTTGGCCAACCTGACCTTTTCCTTAGCATGGGCAAGCTCGTACTGCAGTCTCGCTAAGTCAATCTGAAGCTTAGCCTCTCTTGTGTAAGCCCTCTTAGTAAATATTTCGAGAATTAGCTGTAGCCGATCGATCACCTCAACCTTTGTCAGCTTTGCGAGGTTATAGATTTGGACGACTTTTAGTTCGCTTCCGAAGATGATTTTTTGGGCTCCTAGTTTGACAGTCATATCCGCCAGTTCTTTGGCCTTGCC
>CAYURV010000071.1:0-5474 GCA_964447115.1 uncultured Candidatus Bathyarchaeia archaeon | reverse complement strand
TTCTTCCGTACCACATTGTATAAACGTTTTCCGGCTTCAAAGAAGCATAGTACACAAGCATGCCATACTGCAGGCCCTCTTCAAACACTACCCTTTGACAGGCCTCGGCGAAGAAGGTTTTGCCGCTACCAGACCCTCCTTTCAGAATGTATACTTTGGGTGGCGGCACTGCACAATTTTTCCTTATCTCATGGTCTCGGAAGATATGATAGTGAGCACTTATTAAAATCCGTTTTAAGTTCTCTTCTCCCCCGACAACGTCTTCCCTACTAATGTTTGGGAAATCCATTCGCTTCCTTATCTTTTTCGCCCGTCTGTCTGCTTCTTTCTTACGCTTTTCAGGAGGCTTCTGAAAGAACCTCCATAGCCTATACTGCCATGAGGAGATTCGAAGAAGCGGCCCGAATAATCTTCTAAGCCTGGGTTTAGTGTACCACCACTGGTCTACAAATTCGTCTTCCTCCATCGCTAGACACCCCCTGCCAACGCGAAAGTTGTAAAGTCATACAACTGGTAAATCGCCACAGCGCTTATGACGATCACTACGCCGAAGAGTATCCATCGTCTCATTGATACAGTTTCTTTCTTGTTCTTAAAATAAGTATCTAGAAATAGAAATACATTGATATACACAATGAGGCCTGCAGCTGTCACAAGTAATATAGAGTTCACGGGAGTTGGTAGTTCAATAGAAAACAGAGACGGGGATAGCCCATGAGAGTCTAGTATAACATTTATTGTCCAATTTCCAGACAGGCGGGTGTATGGGCCTCCTCCTAGTTGTATGAAATAGTCGTAGGTCTTTACGTTTTTTCCGTAGTACTCTAAATAGAAGTCAAGGTTTCTAGAATAAACACCTATTATGTAGTCCCATGTTGCATTGCTTTCAAGAGTGATGGTGAGGTTATACTTGCCACGGGATTCAGGCATCAGGCCAACTACTGTTACCTCCCCGAAAAGATCGTCTGTATAGTCTGTATGTATTGATAAACTGAATGGGTTACCATTGTCTAAAGGTTCACAATGAGCCGATATGTCGTGTAGGTTTGGCTTGACATAGAACAGAAACCATTCATTCTCTACAACATCGAATTCTTGATGACGTTCAACGTAAGTGTCTCCTGGTTCCGAACCATAAGGTCGCCCGGGCACAGTGAAGAACAATGGGAAGAATAGCATGACTAATAGGAAAAGGGGCGTAGTACGTAGACGCTGTAGCGTTCTCACAAGTTTGTTTCTTGGTCTGAGCATTTCTCAATGGCTCTTGCCTACAATTCAATGAATATTAATGCAAGAACTCTGCGATAAACATTTCTGAAAAAGAAAGACGCATAAGTAGAATGATGGTCAGTAGGGTCGACGCCTTCATTTTACCCAAAGTGGGCAGGATTGCAGGAATACGAGACTGAGATTTGCCCAGATGACATCATGTATTTCCTTTGGCGAGTCTGATATTGTACCCCCAGGTATTTAGATATGTGACCTCATCAATGCCAAGTCGCGGTTCCTTTTCTCCTTCGTCTGCTGAGGCGCCTATAGGAAGTATTGCCTCTAGCCCAAACCCTTCCGGTATGCCGACTTCCTTCAGGACTTTTTCAGCATGCGAGGGTGTATATGTTACGGTTCCAAGACCCTTTTCCTCCAAGGCAAGCAGAATATATCCTATCGCCAACCAGACAGATTCCTTTGAATAGGGCTTCTCCATCTCTGAAAGCACAAGAACTAGCAATGGCGCATCCTCCAAAAAAGGTTTCTTCCAGCTGAAACCTCTGTCGAGAAGCCATTTTCTTAGCTCTCCACTCACCTTGGAATAGAACTCTCTCTCGCCAGCCTCGCATATCTCTCGTATCCTTCTCCTAACACATGACTCGGTGATTATTAAGAATCTCCACGGTTGAGAGTTGGCACCGGAGGGTGCTTGGCAAGCAGCTTCAAGGGCGATGAGCACGTCTTTCAAGTTCAGTTGTGCAGGTGAAAATTTTCTAACGGTTTTTCTTCTCTTGGCCAGATTAAATACATGATTGCTGGTCATTCTAGTCCTCCACACCTGGATAGAATCAGAATCTACGTCCCGGTCGAACAAAGGTTATAATCTCAAAGTCTTATGTGTTTTACGAAGGATAGTGGCGGCCGGCGGTCTATCAATGGTTAACCAGAAGGCTTTAGGGGTTCTATTTGGGGTGGCAGCAGGAGTTATGTGGGCGGCTGAAGCTATACTCGGAAAAATCCTGTTCTCATCCTTCACTTTCATCCAGGTTACTGCGTCAGAGGTCTTCTTCGCCACTATAACGGCATTTATCTACATTTTTGTGAAGCGAGAGCGCGTTAGACTCAATAGTAGAAACGTTACGAGCGCCTTGGTTGTGGGGCTAGTAGGGACTGTATTTGCCCCCCTAATGTATTTTTATGGCTTGACCGAAACCTTCGCTGTAAATGCTACTTTGATAGCGCATTTGCAGCCCTTGTTTGTCGCCATCCTAGGCGTATATCTCCTGAAAGAGAGGCCGCACAAACATGACGTCTTCGCAGGCATCCTGATTGGCTTTGCTGTTCTTCTCATTACTGGCAGAACGATCGACAATCTGGTCAGGCTCAAAGTGGGCAACATCGGTGACTTAGTGGTTTTTCTTGCCACGTTAGGCTGGGCGGTCGTTGCAATACCGGGTAAACAATTGACAAAGGAGGTAAGCAGCTCGGTCATAGTAGGTTACAGGTTTTTGATTGCGTCTGCAGTGTTCTTGCCATTCCTGCTATTCATGAGACAACTGGTCATAAGTTCCCTCTATCAAGTGCTCCTCGGAATATTGGTTGGCCTAGGATACATATTCTACTACGAAGGGCTGAAAAGAATAAAGGCAAGTCAGGTAGCGCTGACTGAACTGTCATCTCCCTTCTTTTCAGCTATCCTAGCATGGAACTTCCTAGGTGAGACTACAACACCAATGCAAATAATAGGAGCTCTTCTGCTGATGCTCGGGTTATATGTTCTGACCCGTGAAAAGTCTGCAGGCATTTGAAGTCAAGCTGCTATGTCATGATACGAAAAAAGTGACTTAGGCAGTCAAAGAGGAAACATCGGTCCAATAAAAATTGATCTAAGGAGGTAGGGTGAGGGTTACAGTGACGGAGCTTTCTAGCTTTCCGTCTGTTGCGACCACCTCAGCGAGATACGTTCCTGGAGAGGTTGTAGAGTGAACGTAGAAAGATAGCTCGAAGGAAGCTTGTTCATTTGCTGCCAGCGTGATGTTGTCCGGATAGACAAGCACTATATCGCCTAACATAGTCATGAAAGGAGATTTCAGTGTAACGTTGACAACTACTGTTCCTTGAAAGCCATTTAGTGACTTAATGGCGATGATTGTGCTATTTGAGCTACCTTCGTAGCGGCAGAGTACAATCGGTTCTGTGGCAGCTGATAATTCGAAACTTGGTTGCGGCTTGATAAGTAACCCAAAGATTTGATCATGGTACATGTATAGGGCAACAATCGTTACGAATAGCCCTAGCGCCGCTAATTTTCTAGACATCCCCCCACAACAAACACGTTATCGTCACATAAGTATACAGTTTGTGAATCCGAAATACTGTTTGAAAATCTATGTTTGCGGAAAAGAAGACGTTTAGGCAACGAACCCAAATATGAGCATTAGATTATTTGCAGCAACCAAATAGGGCGTGATTGCCAGTCCTATGCTGCCCAGCACCCTGATCTTTCTCGGTAGGATCACAAAAAGAATAGCGATTGTCCATGCGAAGAACAGAAAAGACCAGAGTGGGCTGTAGTTTGGATTGGCTTCGTGAAAACCCATACATAAACCCGCTACTGTTGTCGCGTAGTCGGATATGACGCCAACCGCGGCTAGAAGAAGCATAGAAGCATACGACTGAACCGTCACCCAGCTGAGCCACGAAGAAGTTCTCAACCCATTGATACTCCACGTAATCCTCAAACAATGCTTAAGGATATGTTGAGGCAACAGTGACCCGTATCTTGCGCTTTTGTTCCTCAGCATTCGTTTTCACTGCAAAAGATAATGCGCAGGCAGCGACTTAAGGGACATTGCGGTACAAGCATCCCGAAAATGAAACGATAATTCCATCTTGCAAGACTTCAACGTTATAATTACCCGCTGACCTTGGGGCACTTTGTCTTGGCATAAAAATCTGGATTTGAGTTATCTGGCATTATTTTATTCGAAATTGTGTTTCCATTTAATACTGATTTTAACTATCTTCTCAAAGATCAGTTAGTATCATTCATAATCATTATCACAGACGCGCTGATAATTTCTACACACCAAAGGAGAAGCTTCTGGAATGAATAGGCTGCAATCTTAGAGTCGGGCTAAACTACTGAGGAATCATTTAGGTGGGTATGTGAACGATGGGGTTATTCCGGAAAAATGATGAGGAAATTGACCGTGCTTTTCAGCAAGTATTGGAGATTCTGAGAAGGGGATTGGAAGAGATAGAAACAAAGGAAGAGGCAACACATAAGGAACCAGAAAATCTGGTAAAAGGTGAAGATAAGCCGCTAATTGAACCTTTGAAAATAGCTGATTTCCTGGATCCAGTGGCGAAGGAATTGGATAATCTCGAGAAGATCTTGGCCAAAGTAAGACCAAAGATCGACTCAATCTCTAGACTGATGCCGAGACTTAATGAGATGAAAACATTATTGGAGAAGGACATTCATACAAGACAGGTAAAGGCTACAGAGACTAAAACATTGATACAGAACCTTGAAAAGCAGATAAAACCGCTTCGAGAAGACATAGATCGAAAAAGCCAAAGGATAGAGGAGTTGCAGACACAAATCAATCAAGAGAAGGAACGGATTGCACATATAGAAATGGAGATGCCTAAGCTTAAAGCGGAGAAACAGATGAACGAAGCCATCATAGCTCAAGAAGAGGAAGGCGTCAGCAAAGTTGAGGGAAACATCAATCGAATATTAAGCCTGCAAAATCTCAATGCTAAGAATCAGACCGAGCATCTTTTATATAAGCCCGATTAACCCTGAAGAGGTTCTCGCAGAGCCTGACGACTACTAACCAGAGAGCCTAAGCAACATGAACAGAATAATTCCGATAAAACCGCATGGCATAGTTTTCAGCGGACTTTTTTCAGTTTCATCATTTATAATGGTCTCTTGCCTCTGAATTCCAAGGCTGCTCTAAAATCTCTTCCAGCAACTCCTTCGCTTGGTGGAGTGATTTTGTCCTAGCATCTTCCATAAGTGTAAGAAGCAAGCTTTTTCTGTCCCCTTCTAGAAACGCCTGTAATATCTGTTCCATCCTCATCATTCTTGGGATCAGCACATACAGCATGAGGCGTTTGGTTAGATTGCTGACAGGTAGTCTCTGGATTCCTTTGCCGCTAACGACGACTGGAATCTCCACCACCGCGTCACCCGGTATGCCTGAGATAGAGCCATTATTGGGAACATTCAGTTGTAGTAATGTCTTTCTGTC